>WRDH01000051.1 GCA_009783555.1 Oscillospiraceae bacterium | reverse complement strand
CAGATGCTTTTACTGGCGCAGAATCAGGGGGCAAGCAGAACAACGACCATTTGGTATTATAACAGTCGGTCAACATGCAAGATATGGCGAAGCGGATGCATATTTCCCGCATACTATACAATCACCCCCCATTAAGAAATTAATCTTGAATGGATTGCACATAGCAGAAATAGGAACCGCTGTGTTGAATTTTGATAACACTCCATACTTAGCAAACATTGGTTGCCGGGCATCTATGAAAGAGGCATTGGAATTGTCTGATAACATTGTAACTATACCGGTTAAAGATAAATCGAAGATGTGGGAACCATCACCCGATGAAACATTTCCGTTAATATATGATGGAGTTACAAAAGCTCTTGAAATTGCGAATATAGCAAAAGTACCGGAGATTAAACCTCCATATCTCTTTTCGATGGAGTTGTGCGAAGGATTTCAATATGATGTAGATACAGAAGTCAATTGGAAAGGAACTTTTTCCAAAAGCAAAGCTGAATGGACTGCTCCTGGTATTGAAATTGGCTTGGAGCTGTTTATTAATGTTCGCGCTGCATTAAAAATGACTTAATGTAATGGTGTTAGTATGAATTGACATAGCAGATTAGATTAATTACATTTAGAAAGGTAAAGGGATTAAATGCGAACAGAACAAGAAATGATGGGTTTGATTCTTGGTGTTGCCGAAGCTGATGAGCGCATTCGCGCAGTCAGTATGGAAGGTTCACGCGCGAACCCGGCAATACCGAACGACCAATATCAAGACTATGATATCACTTTTTATATCCATGACATTAAACCGTTTTATAATAATCCGGAATGGGCAATTAAAAAGTTTGGTAAACCACTCATTATGCAAATGCCGGAAGCGATGCGCGATCCATATGGTGATGGGCATTTTAACTATATGATGGTCTACCCCGATGGCAGCCGTTTGGATTTGAGTTTCCATCCGGAACCTTACAAAGATGACGGTGAACCGTCAGTCACACTTTTAGACAAAGACAACGGAAACGGTCTGCGACCTCCGCAACCTCCGCCAAACGACAAAATATACCATATAACACCACCATCACCTTTGTTCTACTACTCATGCTGCAATGAGTTCTGGTGGTGCCTTAATAATGTTGCAAAAGGGATTGCACGGGATGAACTTTCGTACGTAATGAATATGTTAAATACACATGTCCGTATGGAACTGCATGATATGATGGATTGGTATATCGGAACACAGCATGGCTTCAACCTTTCCACAGGGAAAGACGGCAGGTTTTTTAAGCGTTATTTATCAACGGAGCTATATGAAAAGTATGCCGCAACGTACTCCGACAGCGATTATAATAACATTTGGGCATCTATTGATATAATGTGCAATTTATTCCACACTTTGGCACACACTGTTGCGAAACACTTCAGCTTTGTATATAGGCAGAACGAGGAAGACGGTATTCGTGAGTATTTAAGGATGATAAGAAGTATATGATAAGCATCAAGGATATAGATAAAGGTAAGGCATTGATAGCATTAGAGCGTTAAACATGTTGATCATGGGCTACCTGATGTAAAGAAAAGTATCAATGAGTTATTTAGAGTTTCTCTTTTCCGGTGAACAGATTAGCAAAAACAACTGGATAATATAATCAATCTATAGTAGAATTAAAACGTTGGAGCTATAAAAAAGCACTCATGGACGGTGGAGCGTCCGACAATAGAGTACAGGACGTACTCTCCGGATGTAGGAATTGAAAATTATAACTCCGATTCCCGTTGCACATCAAAGGAAGGACATTTCACTTAATGAGGGAAATACGTATCGGCAAGAGAACTATTTCGCGTGACTTTCTGTTTTTTTTGATTGCAACTGCTCTACTGGGCGTTACTATGGCCATCGAGAACACATCAATAGCGAACCGGCTTCACGAGGATTTGGGTTTTGAGATACAGCAACGGACAATGCTCGAGGTTCCCCGTGAGCTGCCGGGGCTTCTTGTCGTATTTCTGGTTGGCGGACTTGCTTTTTTAGGAGATGTAAAAACCGCGGCAGTCGCAAATATCTTCGGTGGAATAGGGCTCTTTTTGTTTGGATTAGTCCCTTCGGGATTCTTACCTGTTATGGCAACCTTGATGATATACAACACAGGTACGCATATTTATATGCCAATGCAGGGTACTATCAGCATGTCGTTTGCAAAAGACGGAAACATCGGACGCAGACTTGGACAGGTCCAAAGCGTGAGCATGGCTGCACTTATTTTGACATCAGGGTCTTTGATTTTGCTCTACAGATTCCTTGAAATCCCCTTTGTGGTCTCGTTTACCGTCGGAGCAATAGCAATGATACTAGCAGGCGTAATGTTCTTTTTTATCGGACCTCTACAGGCAGCACCCCGCAGGAAACGATTTGTCTTTAAGAAAAAATACAAGCTGTTTTACATGCTGTGCATTATCTTTGGTATGCGAAAACAAATTACTATTACATTCGTTCCATGGCTTATAGTGAGAGTATATGATCAGCCTGTAGTTACAATAACAATACTTTTTTTCATTGTATCCGTGATAAATATTTTCTTTCGCCCATGGCTCGGAGGTTTCATCGACCGTAAGGGAGAACGGTTTGTACTGATGATGGAAGCGTTTCTGATAATAGTTTCGTGCCTTGGCTTTGCCTTTTCAAGATACCTGTTCCCCGAATCTGTTGCTCTTATCGTTGTAGCATGCTGTTATATTATTGATAACCTCTTCTCCGGTGCAGGCATGGCACGGACAACATATGTAAAGAGACTCTCCGATGACCCGGGCGAAGTCTCTGCAACTTTGGCATTGGGAATATCCCTCGACCATGTCCTGTCTATGTCAGTACCAACAGTCGCGGGAATCTTATGGGCAACAAATATGGGGCAAGGTTATGTCTATGTCTTCTGTGCAGGACTCGTAATAGCAGTGCTGAATCTGTTGATATCTAATAGAATCCGCGTGCCCATAGCTAATGCTTCGTAGCCCTGACCCCTACGGTCTGCCTTCAAAGGGATCCGGAGAATCGGGTTCTATTACTTCTCGCGGTAGCGGAAGACCGGCGCGTTTATCTTCGTCGAATGATATCGACAAGTCGAGTATTTCTCCGTCGCGCCAGATTGTTATTGTCGTTGTATCACCCGCTCTGTAATCTCGCAGGATAAAACGTAAAAGTTCAACAGAATCAACATCATTGCCGCCGAGAGCGGTAATAATATCGCCTACTTCCAAGCCTGCGTTATCTGCCGCCGAACCGGGAGCCACGCTTCTAATATATACACCGACAACCCAGTCAAAATAATCGGCGTTGGCAGGTGAAACAGGCTGCCCTGTTATGCCTATAAGTGCCCTGCCGGTGATATATCCATGCTCAATAAGCTCCGTGGCTATCTCAATAGCATCATTTATTGGAATAGCAAAACCAATACCTTCAACATTTCCGCGTACAACCTTTGCGGTAACTATGCCTATGACCTCACCGTCCGAATTATAGATAGGACCTCCGGAGTTGCCGCTGTTTACGGCAGCGCTGAATTGGAATGTTCTGATGCTTCTACCTTCAACCGATACGACTCTGTCAAGCGCGGATACTATCCCATCGGTCATGGTAAACACAAGGTCGCCGAAGGGATTGCCAACGGCATAAACTGTTTGTCCGACCCGTATATTATTACTGTCACCAATAAACACCGGATATAAGCCTTCCGCATCAATCTTCAGTACAGCTACATCGTTATCTCTTTCAAAGCCTATAATCTCCGCCTCAAAGGATTGACCATCGTTTAAAATGACATTTACGGGCAGATTATTGGCATGGGCAATTTCAATGACATGAAAATTCGTAAGAATATATCCATCACTTGAAACGATAAATCCCGTGCCTGAAATCGGCGACGTATCTCTTGATAGCTCCGGAATTCCCATGAAATTCGGGGCATCTGTGTTTATGACAACAACCTGGTTACGCGCCATATCGTAAATATCTTGTGCAGTCATTCCATCGCCGACGGATACGACAGGGCTTGTTGTGCTTTCATCAGGGCGTCTGTCGATAAAACCATTACCCAGTACAACCTGGTTGGGAGGAGCGAAATCCCCTCTCTCTATTCTATGGTCAATGACAATATATGCTGCCGCAGCACTCAGCACCGCACATACAAAAATCAGCGTCATTGCACGAATAAAACCGACAAGCCCTTTAGTGTTTTCACGTGATGACCCGTTTCTGCCGTTGCCGTTTTCGCGCGCTCTCGGATAAGGCTGGTTTACACATATACCGGGTGAATACATATTCATCGGAATATCATTTGATTTGTTATATACCGGTTTGTTGTACGCCGGCTCGTTGTATGTTTGCTCATTGTAATTTTGCTCGCTGTAATAGACAGGTTCTATTTGAACCGGTTGATCATATATATGTTCGTTATAATAAACAGGCTCGTTGTAAACGGACTTATTATATTGTTGTTCATCATATTGCTGCCCGGAAACAGGTGACTCGTCGTAGCTATGAGTCTCAACGCTTGCAGAATCAACAAAAGCATCGTCCATACCATCCACCGATGCCTGTTCCGGATATTCTCTTTTTTCATCATTGTTACCGGGATACATTCACTTACCTCGCTTTGTTGAAATTGCTGAATATTAAACTTTTTATATTGTATATCATCATAGCTTTATTGCTAAAAACAGAAAAAAGAACGCTGAAAAAGATGCCCTAAAAGTCTATAAAAATTATATGTCCATTGAATGAATAAAAAGGGAAAATTCTAAGAATATTGAAATTCCTTGACACTTGTTCGTGCAAGGAATAGAATACACAAAAAGAAAATTCCGTATCGGGAGAGGAGAACTGCCAAATGGCTTATTTTTTTAACGAACCTTCACGTACATTCAGTGAATATTTGCTTGTGCCGGGCTATTCAAGCGCGGAATGTATCCCAGAAAATATCAGCTTGAAAGCCCCGCTTGTAAAACACAAACGAGGTGAAGAATCACCACTGAGTATAAACATCCCTCTGACATCCGCAATCATGCAGGCAGTGTCCGATGATAACATGGCTGTTGCGCTTGCAAAAGAAGGAGGGCTGTCGTTTATTTATTGCTCACAAAGCGTCGAAAATCAAGCTGCGATGGTAGCAAGAGCAAAGTCATACAAAGCAGGCTTTGTAACCAGTGAGTCTAATATCAGCCCCGATTCACAATTATTCGACATTCTGGCTCTTAAAGAAAGAACAGGACACTCAACAGTCGCTGTAACATCAGATGGCACTGCAAACGGAAGCCTGGTCGGACTTGTGACCAGCAGAGACTACAGAATCAGCCGTATGGACGGCACTGAATATGTGCGTGATTTTATGACACCAATCGACAGGCTGGTAACAGCGCCATCCGGTACATCACTAAAGGAAGCTAACGATATCATCTGGGAACATAAGCTTAATTGCCTGCCGGTAATCAATAGTCAAGGAAGACTGATGCATATGGTTTTTCGTAAGGACTATGAATCTCATAAGGCAAATCCGCTGGAGCTGCTTGACCCCCATAAAAAATACATTGTCGGAGCGGGAATAAACTCACGTGATTACATTGAACGTATACCTGCCTTGGTTGAAGCGGGAGCGGACGTTCTCTGCATCGATTCATCAG
This sequence comes from Oscillospiraceae bacterium, assembly GCA_009783555.1. Taxonomy (GTDB): domain Bacteria; phylum Bacillota; class Clostridia; order Oscillospirales; family Oscillospiraceae; genus WRMH01. The sequence continues at coordinate 12,385 of WRDH01000051.1, read as the reverse complement.
AAGGTTATACTGCATGGCAAAAGAACACACTCGCATGGGTGCGTAAAAACTATGGTGATACTGTTAAAATTGGAGCCGGGAATGTTGTTGACGGCGAAGGGTTTAGATTCCTTGCTGACAACGGTGCTGATTTTGTCAAAGTTGGTATTGGCGGCGGTTCAATTTGCATAACACGCGAGCAAAAAGGCATCGGTCGCGGGCAGGCAACCGCTGTAATCGATGTATCAAAAGCACGAAATGAATACTTTGAAAAGACCGGAGTATACATTCCTATATGCTCCGACGGCGGTATTGTCCACGATTACCATTTCACACTTGCTTTAGCTATGGGAGCGGACTTTTTGATGCTGGGCCGCTACTTCGCCCGATTTGACGAAAGCCCGACCAGCCGTGTCAGCATAGGCGGCAGCTACATGAAAGAATACTGGGGAGAAGGCTCTGCACGCGCCCGAAACTGGCAGCGCTACGACATCGGCGGCTCACAAAAACTATCTTTTGAAGAGGGTGTCGACTCATACGTACCCTACGCAGGCAGCCTGAAAGACAATGTGTCTTTGACCCTCGGCAAAATGCGTTCAACCATGAGCAACTGCGGTGCTCACACAATCCCGCAGTTACAGGTAAAGGCAAAGCTAACCCTCGTCTCCCACACCTCCATCCTCGAAGGCGGCGCCCACGATGTCTTGCTAAAAGACAGCGTAACGCCAAAGGGCTATTCACAGAACTAATTCTTTATCCAGCCAAGTCCGTACGTCATCGACAAGCGTTACAGCATCCTTTATAAAGGCTTCGTTATCGGTCATGATACCTTCCAGGTCGCCTTCTTTTGCCATTCTTTCCAAGTTTTTGGCTTTTTTAGACAAGCTTTTTGCACCGATGCTTGCGCTTGCGCTTTTCATTGTGTGGATATTTATCGCATACCCTGTCAGACTCTCTTTTGAAACATTGCGCAACCTTTCTATCTCTGTTGGAATGTTATAAACAAATGATTTCAAAATGTCCATATACATATCCATATCGTCTTCATACAGAGATAATCCCAGTGTCGCATTTACTCCCGGTATGTCTACCTCTATTGCGGAGGTGTCCTGCTCTGAGTGTTGTTGCGGCACTGGTTCGCGTTGCGAAGATGACGCTATATTTTCTGTTTCCACAAGATATTCCGGGGGTGTAGCTGCGTCTTTAATAATCCATGTCCGTATTACTGTATCAAGCTTCTTAATATTAATCGGCTTAGAGACAAACGCCTGGAATCCCTCGTCCAGAAACATGCGCTCATTACCTGCAACAGCATTAGCGGTTAGTGCTATAATCGGGATTTCTCTTGCATATTCCGTGTCGATTTTACGAATCCATTTTGCGGTTTCTATTCCATCCATTCCCGGCATCATATGATCCATAAAAATCGCATTATAAACAGGCTCTCCAAGCCTCATTCGGTCTATGGCGTCATGCCCGTTTAACACGCAATCCACTCTCATATTATATTTACCCAAAAGAACTCCGGCAACGTCCAGGTTTGTCGGGGAGTCATCTACAACGAGTACATTTACCCCACTTAAATCGGGCCGTACTAACTGTCTTTCGTTGCTGATTTTGCTGTCCTCGTAACGGAAGTTCCGTAAATCATCCAAAGTCTTTGAATCTATAGTTTCCTCACCGATAAAACTCTGACGGATGGAAACCTCAAAAACAGACCCTTTGCCGTATTCACTTTCTACGGTTATGGTGCCGTCCATCAGCTCGGCAAATCCTTTTGCGATTGCAAGCCCCAAGCCGGTTCCTTCAATCATTCGGTTGGCACGGGTATCCACCTGATTATAATCAGCGAAAAGTTTATCAACATCCTCGGCACACATGCCGATTCCCGTATCAATGACAGAAAAAGAAAGCAGCACATCATTAATTCCTTCTTCCCTTGAACACCCTACACGCAATGTGACAGTCCCTTTACGTGTATATTTAAAAGCATTGCTCAACAGGTTAATTAGAATTTGCTTGATGCGTAAATCATCACCGTAAAGTATGGAGGGCAAGTCATCACCTATCTCCAGATGGAATGTAATTGGCTTATCACCAATGCGAATGATACTTAAAACTACTACATCATTAAGCAGACTCGCCAGTTCATATTGAGTCAGTGATAATGAAAACTTTCCTGCTTCAATTTTGGAAATATCCAAAACATCGTTAATAAGGCTGACCAACGTGCTGCCGGCGGCATTTATCTTTTGAAGATATGCCCTTTCGGTTTCAACGGTGTTACCGCCTTCCAGCAACAATTCGGTTAATCCCACAATTACATTCATAGGTGTGCGTATTTCATGGTTCATGTTAGCAAGAAAGTCGCCTTTTGCTTTACTTGCCGCTTGTGCTTCTTCACGGGCGTTTTGCCGTTGTATGCCTGATATCGCAAGAGCCATCAAGTCTGACAATGAGGAGACAAAGTTTTGCTCCTCAATGGACCATTCACGTTTGTTCGAGTATTTATCACAGCAATCTTGATCGGCACAAACCAAGCCAACGAACTTTCCGTCAAGACGAATCGGTGCTTCAAGCATTGCGCAAATTTGCGGATTATAACCGTCGTCTATTTCAACTGATTCTCGAACATTGCTTGTGACGATCAATCGCTCATTGAACAACAGATTTTTATATTCTTCACGGTCAAGCAGGTCAAAATCATCTTCGTGTATATGTTTGCTTATTGATGTTTCATAACAGGAGAGGTTAATCAAGGCATCTTCATTTTCCGATATTGTCCAAATGCTGATACGGCTAACATCAAGAACTTTACACCCTGTAATTGTAATAAAATCTGCGGCGGCTTTCAAATCACCGGCAGAAAGTGTTTGCGATTTAGTAATCTCAGCAAGCGCGGAGCTTAGCTTTTTCGCATATTCGATTTTTAATGTCATATCGTGCTGCTCCCGCAAGTCACGCGTATACCCGATAACGACATCTTCTCCGCCATATGTAGCCTTAACAAGCGTCACTTCAGCAGGCACGGGAGTATCTGTAGCCGGAATTCGGTGCATCCAATAAAAAACACAATATCCATCATTAAACGCTTTATGTACAAGCTTAATAGCTTTTACATCGGAGCGTTGCCCATCCGGTTGAAATTCAGGTGAGCACTCCTGCAAGAACCTTTCAGCATATTCGGCTTTGTTCTCAAATCCGTATAACCTCACACCTGCATCGTTACAGTCTATTGTATTGAGATTTCTGTCCCATATTTGAGCACACAGAGGAGAAGTATCAAGCATCAGCGTTAAGCGTTCATTCATGGCACTGACCGCGTGCCCTGCGGCAAGAGCAATATGCAGCTCTACCCTTTTGATAAGCAGCTCTTTGGTATAAGGTTTCATGATATAGTCGACTGCGCCCAAAGAAAGCCCTTCTATTTCACTTACAGGGTCAATTTTCCCCGTTACAAAAATAACGGGGATTGTCATCGTTTTTTTATCGCTTTTTAGTTTCTTGATAATCTCAAAGCCGTTCATTCCGGGCATATCAACGTCCAATAAAATCAAACTCGGCGTTACATTATCGAGGATTTCAAACATTGCTTCAACAGATGGAGCATCAAAAAAATTGAACCTTCCCGACAAACAGTTTTTTGCGATAGTGCGGCTTACTCCATCGTCATCAACAATAACTACAGTATCACGATTTATTTCCATTATACAAACTCTTCCAGCTTTGCCATCAGGTGCTTGCTGCGTAGCGGTTTCATTAACAGCCCTACAGCTCCTACCTCGACAGCCTTGTCAATGTATTTTTTTTCGGAATTAGCTGTGATGAATATTATCGGTGCCATGCATCCATCTTGTTTGATTCTTCCTGCAAGATCATAGCCGTCCATTTCGGGCATTTCTATATCAAGCAAAATCAAATCGGGGTGCTCATTTCTGGCATATTCCATAGCATCGGCGCATGAGGTCGTACAGAACAGGTCGTATGGAGAATTTTCCATCATTTTTTTAAGCGTGTTGAGAAACAAAACAGCATTGTCAACTGCAAGTATTTTACTTCCTTTTTGCAAGAAAGTCTGTTTTGCCTGCGGCTGTGAAGGATGAGATGTTTGCCATTGTGTTGAAGGTGCATAAGATGTGCCTCCATGTGATGCTATCTGAATATCTATAGACAGAGAGTTCACAGAATGAATAAAGTTTTCAACAACTGCCTCCAGAGAGTCGTAATCAGGGTTGGCAGCTTTTAGAAGTGTTTCAATTTTAGTACAATAATCAGCTACGATTTCGGTCGCGTGAAGTCCGGTCAGCGTATCGCAAAGTGGAGCGAATATTTCTGTAATTACTTCCGGCTTAGCTTGATTTTCTACCGCCTCATGCAGCAGATCTGCTTGCATAGGGAAACGATCAATAAAAGAATTTATCGAATCAATATACATTTCAAACCGTCTGTCGGACATTTTGTCAATTATACCGGAAACGTTCAGACCGCGGATGAAATACAAGCGTTCTCTGTTAATCATTTGGTGTTCACTCCGTAATAAAATATATTAAATATAGACATACTACATTACAACCGGAAATAAGGCAACAAAATAAAATCTTCTCAAAAGTAGACTTTATCAACATAGCCATGATAATATATACAAATACCGAGAAAGTTTGCGCATATTAACGGCACATCATGGGGGATATAATCTATGGCTGAAGCTAAAAGGTTTGAAGAAGAACGTATACAAACGCTTGATTTGTTGCAACAACGGAACAAGCTGATGCAAGCTGTCAACAAAGCGGCAGAGCTGCTGTTTGTAGCGGATGGAAACAAGAGCTTTGAACCTACCTTGATCAAAAGCATGGAAATCATCGGCAATGCAATAGATGCCGACCGGGTTCATATATGGCGAAATGACGTTTCATTTGACGATGAACGGATTATTCATGCCTATATGTGGCTCAGCGAAATCGGCAAAGAAAAAATAAAAGTACCAATGGGTATAATGGATTTTGCACTGCTGCCCAAATGGAAAAAGAAGTTCGAACGCAAAGAGATTGTAGGCGGTCCGGTTTCGAGCCTTTCGCCGGAGGAAAGATCATTCTTCACGGCTTTAGACATTAAAACTGTTTTGTTAATGCCGCTGTATCTGGATGAACAACTATGGGGACTTATCAGTATAGACGATTGTGTAAACGAGCGTGAGCTTTCGGAAGATATTATTGACGGTTTACGCTCGATAAGCCTTATGATGGTAAGCGCAATCATACACCATTCCCTTTTGAACCAAATCAGTGACGCAAATGAACGCTTGATGCTGATGCTCGACACTTCTCCGCTTAGTACGCAGATATGGAGGAGAGACCTCGCAACAATTGACTGCAACGATGCGGCGATGAAGCTGTACGGCTTTAAGAGCAAGCAGGAGTACTCGGACAGATTTTTAACGGACTGTTCGCCGGAGTTCCAGCCCGACGGGCAACGTTCGGGTTACAAGGCCGTAATGCTTGTCAATAAAGCCTTCGAGGAAGGCTACTGCGCCTTTGACTGGATGCATAAAATGCCTGACGACAATGGTGAGTTGATCCCGGCTGAAATAACCCTTGTCCGCGCAAAATACAAGGATGATTACGTCGTTCTCGGCTATACCCGAGATATGCGTGAGCGGCACGATATGACACAAAAGATTGAATACGCGAAAAAGTTAAGCTCCGCGCTTGCGGAAATTACTAAATCGCAAACTCTTTCTACGGGAGATCTGAAAACCGCTGCCGACTTTATTACCATTACGGGGTGTAAAGTTCTCGATGTCAGCCGTATCAGCATTTGGACAATGTCGGAAAATGAAGATTCATTGATTAACCTCTCATGCTATGAAACATCAATCAACAAACATATACATGAAAATGATTTTGACCTGCTTAACCGTGAGGAATATAAGAATCTGCTGTTTAATGAGCGCCTGATTGTCACCAGCAATATTCAGGAATCAATTGAAATAGACGATGGTTACAATCCGCAGATATGCGCAATGCTGGAAGCACCGATACGCATTGACGGTAGATTCATTGGTTTGGTCTGTGCCGATGTGGATGTTTGCGATGAGTACCCTGCAAGGCGTGAATGGCTGCTGGAAGAGCAGAACTTTGTCTCATCCCTTGCCGACCTTATGGCTCTTGCCATATCCGGCCTTGAGCGTCATAAAGCACGCGAAGCCGCGGAAATGGCTAATCAGGCAAAATCCACCTTCCTGGCGAACATGAGCCATGAAATACGGACACCCATGAACACAATACTCGGAGTAATCGACATCCTGTTGCAAAACGAGTTGTTGCCTTCGGATATAGAAGAGGGGCTTAACAGGATATACAGTTCCAGCGATATGCTTCTTAGTATTATCAACGATATACTGGATTTCTCAAAAATCGAAGCAGGGAAAATGGATATAATACCGGCTCCATACAAGGTGGCGAGCATGATAAATGATTCCGTCCAGTTGAATGTGATGCGGATCTACGGAAAGTTAATCGAATTCGAGCTTCAAGTAGACGAAATGCTCCCGGACAGGCTGATTGGCGATGAGATTCGCATCAAACAAATACTGAGTAATTTGCTGTCTAATGCTTTCAAGTACACGGATATCGGCAAGGTCACGCTGTCTTTCGTTTCAGAAACCCGGCAGGCTGAAGAGGGAGTAACACTTGTATTGATTGTACGCGATACAGGCCGCGGTATGACGGATAAACAATTGAAGGGTTTGTTTACCGAGTATTCCCGGTTCGACCAGGAGGTCGACCGTGCTGTCGAAGGAACAGGGTTGGGGCTTACTATAACGCAGCGTCTGATAACGCTGATGGGCGGCAGCATCAACGTGGAAAGTAGACCGGGGAGCGGTACGGTGTTTACCGTGCGGCTGCCGCAAAAAACCTTACCTGACGGAGGTGTTTTGGGTAAGGAAGTCGCAGACCATCTGCAACAGTTCAGAATGAGCTATGTGGAACGGGCACAAAGAGGTCAGATACTACGTGACCCGATGCCATATGGCAAAGTTTTGATCGTTGATGATGTAGAAGCCAACCTTTATGTCGCAACAGGTCTTATGAAACCGTATGAGCTGCAAATCGAGACCGTGATGAGCGGGATAAAAGCCATTGAAAAGATCAAAGGCGGTTCGGAGTATGACATTGTGTTTATGGATCATATGATGCCCGATATGGATGGCATTGAGGTTACTTACAACCTGCGTGAAATGGGGTACTCCAAACCTATAGTCGCCCTGACGGCAAACGCGGTCATGGGGCAGGATGAAGTTTTTAAGGAAAACGGATTTGATGATTTTATTTCAAAGCCAATAGACATAAGGCAGCTCAACATCATCCTGAACAAGTACATACGCGACATTCAACCGGCGGAGATAGTTGAAGCTGCACGTCTTCGGCGAAGCGGCTTGAAGGAACACATCGCGGACGAAAAGCGGACAATTAACATGGACGCGGAGGGCTTGGATATTGCCAGGGGGCTTGCACGGTACGGGGGCGATGAAGTCGTATATTTCAGGATTTTGCGCTCATATGTGGTTTCCGTCCGCTCCACCCTCGACGTTGCTGAGGCATTCAGCGAAGACAGGCTTCATGAATACAAAATCAAAATCCATGGCCTCAAGGGGGCGAGCATGGACATTTTTGCAGGGGATGTAGCTTTCTTGGCCGGAGAGTTGGAAGACGCGGCTGACGCCGGAGATATAGACTTTATCATAAAGCATAATCCTGTTTTCCTTGAAGCCGCCCGGAGATGTAAAACCGCTATAGAAGCTGTACTATCATCTATTGACGAACATGCATCGCAAATAAAGGATGTCCCGGATGAAGCTCTGCTTAAAAAGCTCCTTGACGCCTGTGAGGGATATAGAATGGTTGATGTTGATGAGACGATGGAAGAAATCGAGAAATTTCAGTATACGCAGGATGACGGGCTTGTACAGTGGCTGCGCGAAAATGTCGACCTGGTAGATTACCCGGTAATCACGGAAAAACTGCAAAGCTTACTAAACACTTGCACGAAATGACCATTCATTTTCATGGTTGTTTTGTGCCTAAATGAAACGAAAGGAATGGTCATTTTTGGAAAGAATAAAAGTTATCTACGTTGACGATGTGAGCCACGCCTTGTTGTCAGTACAGTCAAGGTTGAAGGCGAGTTGTGATGTCTATCCGGCGAAAACGACTGAAATATTATATGAGATTCTTGAAAAAACAATACCGGACTTGATATTGTTGGACATAAACATGCCGGAAACCGACGGCTATGATGTCCTCAAACAACTGAAGGAAAATGTCATTTATTCCGAAATTCCTGTAGTTTTCCTGACCGCTAAGAATGACAGGAGCAGCATTCTTGAGGGAATAAAGCTCGGTGCTGCCGATTACCTGACCAAACCGGTAAGCGACGAAAAGCTGCTTGAATGCATCGAACAACAAGTCAATCCTGCAAAACGGGAAGCCAACAAACCAATCATACTTGCTGTGGATGATAACCCCAGCATGTTAAAATCGGTCAGCTATATTTTGCGTGACTTGTACACAGTCCGTACGCTTGCGACTCCCGAAAAGCTTCAAAGCCTCTTGGAGCATATTATACCCGACTTGTTTTTGCTGGACTATAACATGCCGATTCTGAACGGGTTTGACCTTGCGATCCAGATACGCGCAATGCCTGAACATGAAAAAACCCCTATTATTTTCATATCGACAGAAGGGACAATCGACTATGTATCCGTTGCGGTGCATCTCGGAGCAAGCGACTTCCTCGTCAAGCCGGTTGACGAAGTGTTGCTGCGCGAAAAAGTAACCGTTCATTTAGAAGACTACATAATACGGCGGCGTTTACGCCCTCAGTAAGAACGGTGCCACACACCGCTCCCGGAAAATAGCCTCTAAACCGCTGCTACTTGAATTGAATCCATTCGATATCAATATCACAGCCGGGCAAAAACACTAAAGTCACCTTGTTTTTGCCTTTTATTTTTTCTTCAAGATCAAAGGTTTTTGCGGTATATTCCTTTATTGGCGGAGCTTCTATCATTGTTCTGACTTCGTCATTTTTATCGTCGGTTGTGATTATCTGAAACGAATTTTTCTGCTTACAGCGATAGTTTATTTCAATCGTTTTTGCACCTGTATCTCCAAAATCCATATCGTTAAATCCTATGGTGACGTTGTTGCCGATATTTTCAATTGAATGTGTCTTTATACTGTATGTATCACCATAAATGAAGTCATTATCCGTAATGCTTAATTTCTCATATGCTTTATTTTGGCGGGTGAATACAAATCCGCCGATATGTACTTTTCCGTTAAATACAAAGCATATTGTTTCTATGCCGTACAACCTGCGGGGGAGTTTATAAGGTGCTTCTATGTAGGTGTTCCATATCGAGCCTTTGTCATATAACAAGCTGCATAACAAAGACCCTTCTTGTCCCGGCAGTCCGCCCGTCCAAACATCAAATACGAAGGGATCCTCACTTAGCGGAAACAGCGATAGAGTTATTTCGTCCGATCCGAATGCTCCGAAATCAATGTTTTCAAACCCTACGTGGCTTTCTCCCTTTTGAAGTGTTACTACACCTCGCTCGTTACCGTTTCCTAGTTCTGCATTACTGAGGTTATATAAGCCGCCTGTAATATACGTGTACGGATCCAGCAACGGTTTGCCATACCCTTCAAGAATCATGCTTGCTTGTGTGTATAATGAAGTATTTTCGGCACCGTTTTTGACGCCGCAACGGATAAAAACCTCGCCGTCGCCTGCCGGAGTGAGAACTGCACTGCATCCGTCATCCGTTGCTTCAAGGACACCCAAGGGACTGTTAATACCGGATACATCGGTGAGCCGCCAGACAAGGTCGTTGTAAGTCGCATTTTCGGGATACGTTTTTGCCGTAACTGTAAATCCTTCCAAAGTCAGTTCTATTTTGCGAACCGGTATGTCTTCATTGCATTTTTCAACATAAATTTCCATCATTTCCGTAGAATCCGCTTTTGCTATGGCAAGCACTTTGCCGCTAAACAGCCGTCTGCTGTTTGTTTGGTATTGGTCAAAGTCTGTGGAATCTCCGTTATCCATACCAAGAAGTGCGCCGTTTGTAATGCTCACATTTACACGGGTGTTAGCGTTTTCAACTGCATTACCATCCTTGTCCAATGCTGTTATTTCGAAGAACGTAAGCCCGTCAATAGTTTCTGCTTTGACATCAAACCTTTCTGCATCACCAAACGAGCGGCGAATCGTTTTTGCAACTTCTTTTCCGGCTTCATCATATGCGATACATTTCAGCTCTCCCGGTTCATAAGGAATCCGGAAGTCTCCAATCAGTTTTTTGTCTGTTTTGTGGTTTACTTTAAATGCTCCTATTGATTTGCCGTTTAGGAAAAGCTCTGCTTTCGGTGCATTTGTACATATGCGTACATCTATCATTTGTCCGGGGGAAAAGTCCCAATATGGAAAAATATGCACAAACGGGGCGGTTTTGTAATCAGTCCATGCAGATTTAAAGGCATAATAACAATCCTTTGGGAATCCTGCTGTGTCAATTTGTCCGAAGTAGGAGTTTTTTGTGTGGTACGGGGTCGGCTCACCTATATAATCAAAGCCTGACCACAGAAATTGACCGAAAGAGAAATATGCATCCCTGTCATCTGTTATGCAATTATCGATACTCTTTGCTCCCCAGCTTGTTCTGCTGTTACCCAACGCCGAGCATTGTGTATCATCATCGTGTAAAATCTCCTTACTGAGCGGGAAATGGTATATACCCCTGCTTTGAACCATTGAGTAGGTTTCTCCGCCGTATATGACCCAATCGGGGTGTTCTTTATGATGGTCATGGTAGAGTTCCTCGTCGTAATTGTAGCCGACGATTTTTATTATATCCGCGCATTTTTGAGTGTTTTCCCAAGGCAGATAGTTTGATGAAAATGTAATAAATGCATGTTCCATAGGGTCATGCTCTTTTACGAGAGACATCAATAATTTCATAGTTTCCGCGCCTTTTTCATAATCTGCGTGGGTATCATAGATTTCGTTTCCTATACTCCACAGCACAACGGAGGGACTGTTGCGGTCACGGCGTATCCATGACGCAACATCCTTTTCTATCCACTCATCGAAGAACCTGGCGTAATCGTATTTAGTTTTCGGAAGCCTCCACATATCAAGAATTTCCGACATTACTAAAAAACCCATTTCATCTGCAAGCTCCATAAACAATTGCGCAGGAGGGTTATGAGCAGTACGTATAGCATTTATTCCCATAGCCCGGAGAATATTTAGCTGTCTGCGCATTGCGCCTTTGTTTACTGCCGCGCCCAATGCTCCGAGGTCATGATGTTGACAGACACCGTTGAGTTTTACTCTGCGTCCGTTGAGGAAGAACCCTTCGTCCGGTGTCAGTTTTATTTCACGTAAACCAAATCTTGTAATGACAGTGTCCGTGACATTGCCGTCGACGAGCAGTTCCGATTTGAGGTGATATAAGTACGGGTCGTCTATATCCCATAGGTGAGGATTTTTTAAATTTAGGTTAGGGCTCACTTTGGGCCTTAACCTAAACTCTATGCTATCGCCTGTTTCTATAATGGTATGGCGAACCTCAAAACTGTTTTGTTGATCCGTCATTGCGACTTCCGCTTCAACATCAACCATCCAACTCCCATCATCTTGTTTGACGGGGGTTATGTATATGCCATCTGAAACGAAATGTACGGGATTCCTTACCGCTAATGACACATTTCTGTATATACCTGCACCCGTGTACCATCTTGAGCACGGGGATTGATAATTCACCTTTACAACAATCGTATTTTCGCTGTTTATTACCAAAAATCGTGTAATATCGAACTCAAATGCCGTATACCCATACTTCCATTGACCGACTTCCTTATCGTTTACATATACAACGCTCTCGCCCATTATTCCATCGAAGCGAATAAAGACACACTTTCCTTCAAAGCTCTCGCGCTCTGCAAAAAACGTCTTCTTATAGAAGCCGTAACCGCTCTTATAAAGGTTGTGCGTATCACTAATAAGCCAGTCATGAGGTATATTCACAGGTGCATAATTGTCTTCCGTGCCTTTTGAAAACAGCCATCCGTCATTAAAAAGTTTCATAATAAGCTCCGTTCTTTTTATCGTTTATGATTGTGATTTATCATTTTTCATTTATCATTTCCACACTATTTCCCCTTCTCAATAAATGTTGTTTTATTATTCTTTTTTCTTGACACAGAGAGTGCTGAGTAATAAAATAGTTCAGATGAGAGTAATGGAGTATGGAATCATTACGATTCACATAATTTATTATAGTCTATATATTATATAAGGAGGTGTCTGTATACGCAATGCCTGATTCAGTATTATT
>WRDH01000050.1 GCA_009783555.1 Oscillospiraceae bacterium | reverse complement strand
GTCTGTCGGGTCTGTCGGGTCTGTCGGGTCTGTCGGGTCTGTCGGGTCTGTCGGGTCTGTCGGGTCTGTCGGGTCTGTCGGGTCTGTCGGGTCTGTCGGGTCTGTCGGGTCTGTCGGGTCTGTTACGAAGTCTTTTTTGCCTTCATATACCGAACATTTCATTTGCACGTTTGCACCATTTAATCCACCGCTGTTATTGCTGAGATTTAATAGCTCTGCGCCACAGAACGGGCACTTTATTCCTGCAATCCAGTTATCATCGGCTTGTGTAAAAGTAATACTCGTATAGTACCGACTCTCGTCACCGCATCTTACCGTACCGTCAACCGTAACTTTTTTTGCTTCATCATTCGCGAGAGCGATAACCGGGATTGCGATGCTGATTGTCATTGCAGCGACCATTAATGTCGCTAAAAACCTTCTAAGCTGTTTCATGAGTCTGAACCTCCAAAAGAATTTGTATTCAGCCTCTTTTGTTATGGGGTTGGGGTTCCCTGTTTTCAGCCTCTTTTGTTATGGGGTCGGGGTTCCCTGTTTTCAGCCTCTTTTGTTTTAGGGTTGGGGTTCCCATTATCTTGTATGAGAAGCTACTCAGGTTGAGTTTCTTGCTTCTTCAACCGGTTCCTCTGCTCCTTCATTGAGAGCTTCGTCCATTAGCTTCAGCATCTCCAGAGCACTTCTGAAATTTTGCTTTTGGTTTTTCTCCACCCAGTGGATTTGACCTTGCCATGTTGAGTTCTGCATAAACTTTACCGAGATTTCAAATGTTCCTTTTACGCTTCCAACTTCACGACGGGTTTCGAGTAGCTGCGAGTTTTTCATTGGCATCGCTCCTTCGACTTGTTATTGTCACATTTTCGGTTATGCGCTTAATAATATGCCGATTATGTCACCGTCCGGTCACATAATCGGCATTTCCGACCCGTTAGTTTACTTGTTTGATATAACATTTACATTAAGTTCACGACATCCTCACAGATTATTAATAAGTGCCTCATTTATCAGTCTTGCCAGTTCAACAATGCTCGCAAAACTGCTTGTAACACCCTTTTCTCTCCACAACAGACTGCCTTGCCATTCTGCCTTGTGTCTGAACTTGACCGATAACTCAAAGTTGTGTGTTGGGGACGGTCCATCTTCTTTCAAAGCCTCGCAAGCGAGACTTTGAAAGACAGATGAACCGTCCCCCTGTCTTGAACGTTCCCTTGCGGCTTTTGATAAGTCAAGTTCGTTTTTTTTGATTCTTTTTCCGGATTTACCAAATGTTCTCGGAAGCAGTTGTTTTTCAGGAAAACCTTTTGTGTCAAATACTATTTCCATCATTTCAATCATATCTACAAAATCAACAAATATAAACGGTTCCTCAAAATACTTACAGCTAAGCTTGCCAATGAGTGTCCCGTCATTGATTTGTTTTATCTCAATATCTGCAATCGTTGACATTGCCGTAACGCGTTGCCGCTTATTTTGCTCCATAACTAATCCTTTCGGGAACATCAGAGAACTGTACCCCTGTGTTCTTCTGTCCCTAGGTATCTTGCTCAATATGTTTAACAAGTTTGTAGTGAATCCCTATTAGACTGTGCAGGTTTCTTGAGTCAATTGAGCGCAGAATTCTGTCAATAACCATTTTGCAATCTTCATATGTCAGACTGTACAACAATATCATATATTGACTCGGGCTGCTTCGTGTGTAGATATCACCCATACGTAAGCATTTTGGTATTGCCGTTCCAAGCAGTTTCATGATTCCGCCGCTTTTTGCTTTTGGTTCATGCCTGGTATCAATCCTGACGACGAACGTCATTCTTCCCGAACGGGGCAGAGAGCGTGCTTCAACTTGGAAAAGTGTCTTAAACATGCCGGCATCACAATAATACGCACCCGGATAATCAGCATTGTCAAGCCAGTCTTCAACGACCTCATCCAGTGTCATCTGCTTATGAAACTCGGGATATTGGATTTTATTATACAGTGAACGCAGCTTGTCGGAAAAATCCACACCGAGAACATCGAAAAACATCGTTTCCATTTTTTTGTAAACCATGTTTGCTTCATCAACTTTATCTTGTGATAACAATGCATTCAGGTGATGTTCAATTAGCTGTTCGTCAAACGGATCAATGCAAAGAGCTTTGGTACATAGCTCCTCCGCTTGTGCACTGTGTTCCATTTCATCCATTATATCAAGCGCGTCGTGTACACACCCTAAGTATAGTGTTCTGTAATAGCGGACAAGCGGTATGACCCACAGTTCACCGGATGAGGTCGGCAGGAAATCGCCTTTATATAAATCCGCTGCGGTTAAGAGCAGCTCAAGCTTCTTTTCCTTATCATCTTCCAAATGCGCTTTTTTTACTAAGTCTTCAAATTCCTCAATATCCGTTGTGCATGGAATTTTGTTGTTCCACGAGTAACCGCCGCTTTTTGCGAGTACTAAATTATCGGCAAACTCCAGCCCGCTCTTTTCGAGCGCGCCGCGTGCACGGTAAACCATTGTACGCAGGACACTGCCGGGGTTTATTTGCATTTCCTCTGCGCAAAACACGTCAAGAAGCTCTTCCTGCGAAACCGAGCGATGCCGGTTGGTTACAAGATATTGCAATAACTTCCAAACCTTCGATGATTTCCGCGCCTGTTCGGTTATAGATTCACCATCATGAATAATGGCAAACCCGCCCAACAACTCAACTCTTAAGCTCATTCCCATCAACCCGGCTCTCTCCTGCGAACACCAAATTATTATAGATTCTTAATTAAAAATAACTATACCCTACACTTCTCTGAACCGATACACTGTCTTGTGATTATATGTTTCGCCTTTTCGTAATATTTTTGAAGGAAATTGCGGCATATTTACGGAGTTTGGCAAGAATTGTGTTTCAAGGCACAGCCCTGTGCGTTTTGAGTAAACAGCTCCGTTTTTGCCGATTTCACCTGTCATCATATTGCCGCTGTAAAATTGTATTCCGGGCTTTGTTGTCAGACATGACATGCCGAGACCGTCACATTCCAAAACTGCTGCTATTGCCAAATCACGGCACGGTTCGTTTGAGAGCACCCAGTTATGGTCATAACCGCCGCCGAGTTCCATTTGACGGCAAGAACGCTCAAGTCCCGGACCTATAGCTGTCAGCTCCCGCAAATCAAACGGGGTATCTGTTACATCCATTAGCTCTCCTGTCGGTATCAGTGTTTCGTCAACGGGTGTAATTTTGTGTGAAAAGATTTGCAGCTTGTGTTCCTCAATACCACCCGAGCCATGTCCTGCGAGATTAAAGTAACAGTGATTTGTCAAGTTTATCGGCGTGTCTTCATCGCATGTTGCCGTGTACTCTATGCCGAGTTCACCGCTTTCGAGTGTGTATTTTACCATTACCTCGAGGTTACCGGGCAATCCTGCTGCTGTACCTTCTTTATCGGTCAAAGTAAGAACAAGCGCATTTTGCTCCTCACGGGCTGACCAGACCTGCTTATCAAGCCCCACAAAACCGCCATGTAAGCAGTTTGGCCCGTCGTTTACATCCATATGATATATTTTACCGTTCATTTCGTATTTTGCGCCTGCGACACGGTTGCCGATTCTGCCGATTACCGCACCTTGATAGCTCTTATTGTTTTCATATCCGGCGACATCATCAAAACCGAGTGCAACATCTCTTATGTATCCTGCAACGGGTACTTGAATGCTGCGGATCGCTGCTCCGTAGGTAATTATTTCTACAGTATATCCGCTATCTTTTAGTGTGTATATGTCAACTATTGTTCCACTTTCTGTTCTTCCAAACTGTTGTTTACTGATAGTCATCTTTATAATTCCTTTCAAGTGAAAATGTTTAATGTTTTTATTCCCATTTTGCTGTATTTTATATTCTTTCCTAATAGTTGTCAAGATAGCATAGATATGGTATTATAGTTGCATGAAAAAAGGGATAAAAAATCAAAATAAGAGCAAGAGCGCAAAAATGCACTTTATTTTATCGTCTGTGCTGATTGTTGTGCTGCTTTTAACTATACCGGTTGTAACTCTTTATCTGCTTTCAAGCACGTACGACGAGCAGGTCAGACATGGAACACAAAGAATTACAAGCTCTATAAGTCACACAATACACACGTTTATCAACGGTGCTTACAGCATGGTAAATGAGATTGCCGACAATCCTGCAGTGCTCTCATTTAACCCCGTTGTTCAAACACAAATTCTCGAAAACGTCGTAATGCGCAATCCATACATTGATTTGATTTATATAACCGATAGTAACGGTAAGCAGACCGCACGTTCATCAGGTGAGCTCGGCGACAGCAGCGAGCGTTGGTGGTTTCAAGATATGATGGAACTGCAACAACCGCTTGTAACCCAGTCGCACTATTCATTAGCGACCGGCATGCCCTGTACAACAATACTTTTCCCAATGTTTAATTACGGTTTAATAATTGGCGTGGTTGTTGTAGACATTAACCTTGAGTATCTTCAATCGTTAATTGAGCAGTTTACAGATATCGAAAGCGGGCAATATGCGTTTATTCTTGACGGCGAAGGTGTTGTTATCGCGCACCACGATAATTATATACTTACGACATTAACCAACTACAAAACCAACACAAGAACCGTCCCGATGTGGGGGTTCGACGGCAAACCGCTGACACACCCGGACGGAAGCATTATGACTGTCAGGGAGAATCTTACTACATCAGAGGATTTTCATGCGATTATTAACTCTGTTATGGATGGTAATACCGGACTGGAAATTGCGGAATACGGCGACAATATGTACTATATCGGTTTTGAGCCGGTAGATCTGCCCGGTTTCTCGGATTCGTGGTCTATCCTCACTCTTCATGACAGAGATATTGCGATGAGTGTTATTTCAACGCTCCTGACTCAGGAAATCGTTGTAGTCTCCATAATCCTCGCTGTATTCGTTATTTTGATTTTCACATTGTTCAGTTCTCTCAGCAGGACAATGGACTTTCTCGAGAACGCAAGATCAGAAGCAGTCCACGCAAATAATGCAAAAAGTAATTTCCTCGCTACCATGTCACATGAGATTCGTACGCCGCTTAACGCTATTCTGGGGCTTACGCAGGTTCAGCTTCAAAATGACGTTCTGCCGAAGGATTGTTATGAATCATTAGAAAAAATATATACCTCGGGCAATAATCTGTTGAAGATTATCAACGATATACTGGATTTGTCTAAGGTAGAAACGGGCATTTTAGATTTAAACCCCGAAACATACAGTATTCCCGGTATGCTCAACGACACCGTCAAGCTTAACATTGTGCGTATTGGTGACAAAAAACTGGATTTCATCCTTAAGGTTGATCAAAATATCCCGTCGAAAGTCCTCGGCGACAGCTTGCGTGTAAAACAAATTCTTAATAATCTCTTATCCAACGCCATTAAGTACGCAACCGAAGGGCATGTTAAGTTATCCGTCAGCCATTCGGTCAACGGAGATGATGTTCTTCTTTGTTTTAAGGTTGAAGATACGGGAGTCGGTATTTCTCCGGAAGACCAGCAAAAGCTTTTCGATGAATACGCAAGGTTTAATATACAAGACAGCGCATTTATCGAGGGTACGGGGCTGGGTCTTGCTATCACTAAGAGGCTTGCAGAAATGATGGGCGGCGACATTTCCGTCCAAAGTGTCAAGGGTGAGGGCAGTGAGTTTACCGCCACAATCGCCCAAAAGGTTGTCAAATGTGAGCCGATCGGAGCAGATACTGCAGAACAGTTGGAAAACTTTACATATTCCGATGATACAAATGCTCTCACACAGCTTGAGTATGCCGATCTTTCGCATGGTAATGTTTTGATAGTTGATGATATCGAAATCAACCTCTTTGTTGCAGAGGCGGTTCTCGCTCCGTATAATCTGAATATTGATATGGTTTCGAGCGGTGCGGCTGCTATAGAAAAGATCGAAGGCGGCAAGGTTTACGATATAATTTTTATGGATCATATGATGCCGGACATGGACGGTCTGGAAACCACGCAAAACCTGCGTGATATGGGCTATAAGGGAACGGTTCTAGCTCTGACCGCAAACGCTCTGGTAGGTAACGAGGAAATGTTCACAGACCGCGGCTTCGACGGCTTTCTGTCAAAGCCGATTGATATACACGAGCTTGATGCAGTGGTTACGAAGTATGTGAAATAGAGGGCGGTATGATAACCCCCGCATATGAACAACACCCCCTTCATGTTTGAAGGGGGCTATTTTAACTGTACTCTCTTGCTTGGCCGGCTCATAACCGGATTTTATGAAAAGTCTGCGAAAAACCTTCGAGAATATATGAATCCCATTGTTCAATAAAAGCAATTATTGAAATAATGATAATCACGCTCAGAACCATCCCGACTATTGACAATATAATGCCTGCTGTGGCCGTTCCTGTTAGTGCTCCTGCCTCTTTTGCATTTTTCCTGCCGATTATACCAAGTATAAGACCTATTATTGCTGTTGTTATCCCAAGTGTTCCAAAGCTCGGCAAACTAATCACCAATGAAACGATACCAAGCACCATAGACGCTGTTGATAATCCTTTACCCGGATAAGCACCCGGTCTTGATGATGTCCGGAAGTGCAGTGGCGGAGGGCAACATTGATCCGGAGGTGTAAACCCTTGCGGTGGTTGAAAACCCGGGGGTGGCGGCGGGGGCGGTGGAAACCCTTGCGAGGGTTGAAAACCCGGAAGAGGCGGCGGCGGGGGCGGTGGAAACCCTTGCGAGGGTTGAAAAACTTGTTGGGGAGGGGGCGGCGGGGGCGGGGGTGGAAAACCCGAAGGAGGCGGTGGGGGTGAAAAGCCCGGAGGGGGATCCGCTAATTGCGGCATAGGCGGTGGTGGCGGTATCGACGGCATTTCCACCACCAAGGGGCGCGGGGGTGGCGATGGCATTTCCACCTGCGGGAAGTCAAATCCCGGCGGTTCCGGTAGTGATGGCTGTTTAAAGCCTTGGTCCTGGTTATCCATTATATTATTTCCTTTCAAAGGTCCAAAGTTAAAAGTTAGTGGTCAAAGCGTACGTTCATATCATTCTAAGATTTGTTATTTATCATTTATCATTTGTCATTTGTCATATATCCAGATATGAGTCGGCGTAAAGGGTGTTATTCCTTATAATGTCACATGAGCGGAGTGTTTCCATGAGGCGCAGGTCACCGGGGTTTACGATTGCAGAAGTTAAGCCGCAGTACATTGCCATTGCCAGCATTGCGCTGTCCATTACCGGGCGTACGTGGTGCGGCATCATATTTGATATGTTTGACAGTCCTCCGCTGGAGCTTAGTCCCATATCACTCAGCATTTTAATAAAGTCGAGGACTTCCATTTGTTTGTCCTGCATTCCTTTTACAACAAGGAAAAGCGGGTCAAACCATATGTCTTCGGGGTCCATGCCGTGCTCCATGCCGCGTTCCAGCATTGTTTGGCAATATCCCATGCGTTCATCGTTGTCTGCAGGTATGCCTGCGGCGGAACAGAGTGCGATACATATTGCGTCGTTTGCGGCTGCGAGGTCGATATTGCTTATTCTGTCACCGGCATCGGCGGAGTTTACAATGGGTTTGCCGCGGGAGTTGTTGTGTACTTTGATGCCGGCTTCGATTGCTTTTGTGTTGACTGTATCGAGGCAAAGCGGTATGTTGTCACATTCCTCTTGAATGAGTTTAACAGCCCACTGCATCAACTCCTCGCCGTCTTTTCCGGCAGGTCCGATGTTAACATCGAGATATACAGCACCTTGTGCAATCTGGTCTTTTGCACGCTTCAGGATAGGTTCAGGGTCTCTATTAGCCATAGCTTCTCTGATGACAGGCGATATGCAGTGTATACGCTCTCCTATTACGATAAATTTACTCATAATATCCTCCATTTCATGTTGATTATTAATGTAAAGTATTGTGGTTGCAGCGCGGCTTGGGGACTATATTTTATAGTTCCGTAAAGCGTAGCCATGGACGGTGGAGCGTCCGTCAGTAGAGTACAGGACGTACTCTCTGACGGTAGGAACTATAAAATATAGTCCCCAAGTCGTGCTGTTCGCGTGTCTACACTTTCAATTCTTTAAAGAACTTCACTGATTCTATTGCTTCTCCCGGAGCAACTATTATTGTCCAGCCTGGTAAGGCTTCTTCTATTTCTCCTTTTAGGACTGCTACTTTTCCGGGGATGAATAGGGTGCGGTTTTTTATTTTTGATTCTACATCGTGTTCTTTTATGAATTTTGCCAAAGATGAGGCTGATAGTTTGCCGGCTGCCCAGGCTGTTAGTACCGAGAAGCCTCCTGCGTCCGATATCAGGAGGTTCATCGGTACGCCGGAGCGTTCCAGTTCGCCTGTTACTACGAAGTATGTTAGTGCGAAATCTACTGTTGTTACGCATATTGAGTTTTCGTCTGCTCCGTTTAGCGGGTATATGCCGGGTTCTACTTTCATTGGTTTTTGCGGGTCTGTGAAGATGTTTTGACGCAAGCCGTAAAGCGGTAGTGCTTGCGGATATGTCATATTTTCCATGACTATTATTGAGCCATATTTTAATGTGAATACTGATGCCAGTGCTGTTTGCATATATTCGTTATCCGGTGCGAGTTTTCCAACATTAACAAGCGTCGGGTAACCGAATGTGCGGTTTTTGTCTTTCAATGCTGCTCTTCTGATTTGCACTGCTCCCGCAAATGCGTCTTTTACGGAAACGCAGCCGACATCAAGAACAAGGTTTTTATTACCCAGCTTTTCAAGAGCTGATACGGTGTCGTATAATTCATTTAGATTCTTTCCTGACACTCCGAGTACAGCATCAAACTCTGTTGCGAGTTTGCTCATTGCATCATAGTTCTCTGCATTTGCTCCGTTGAGGATCGCCTTTGGCTCTGTTCCCTGTGATTGCGCACATACTTCAAGTGCCGCTCTTGCAACGCTTGGGTCGTCACATTCGAGTATTATTGCGCGATTGTGGTCGACCGACCTCTTTACAAGCTCGATGTAACTTTTGCCGTCTGCACTCTTGTCTTCATGCCTGTCGTATCTAAGATTAAGAAGTTCTACATACATTCTTTCGCCGAGTCTGTCGTAGTCGATTTTTTTGATCTCTGTTATCTTTTCATCAAAGCAGTCAGCGCAAACTGAAACCGCGTATAGATTTTTTGATACGAATGTTTTTTCATGCCTGAACAATACCGTTTCGCCGCCGAGAGCCATATTGCAAGTAGTGCAAAGTGCTATTTTTGCCATCGGCGGTGCTGTTGCATCGCCCAGAGCCGCAAGTGCTTCTTCGCTTAAATGGGGGCATTTGCTAAGTTCAACAGCGCCTTGCGCGACTTTCATAGAAAACGCCATACATGTAGCGCTTCCGCAATCTTTGCAGTTTGTCTTCGGAGTCAGCTTGAAAATATCAAGTCCTTTAAGTGCCATTTTATGACCACCCTTCGTATATATTGAAATTCAAAAATTAAAGGATTATTACATTAAATTATCTATCAGTTCCGATATCGTTTTCACGGAGTCGGGGTGAGCGAGGATTACTGCGTTTGAGCCTGCTGCGAGACAAGCTGCGGCTGTTGAGACTTCCATGTTTACGCCTCTTGCTTCGGCACTGCCCCACTCGGGGTAGTCCTCTTGACTCGCGAGTGATTCTTTAACTGCCCATGTTTCCGATGATACAGGGGTGATTATCGGCATTTTCAACATTGCATCGTCTTGTGCAAGTGCTGCCATTTTTACTCTTTCTATGGTTGATGCAATATATTCAAAGCCGTATCCGGCGGCAGCGGAACCCAGGTTCATCATCATTTTTTCCGGGCTTATACCTAAAACATTTATAAGCACGTTAAGTTGTTTTGCAAGGTTTATATCAACCGCTGATTCTGCCGTTACATTTTGCCCGTATGCAAGTGCTGCGGCTGTTGCGACAGCTTTGTAATTTTCTTCATGCGCTGAAAGAATGAGTATGTTCTTATCAGACCCTTCTTGTGCGGCTTCCGCTACTTTTTCAAGAAGCCTGCTGTCCTTTTCGATGTTCTTGCAGCCTTCAACAGCGACGGGTATATCCACAGCCTCAAGGACTTTTTTTACGAGATCTACACATTCTTCGATTGATTTGTCTCCATTGTTCGGGTTTGCGCTGTCGAGGCATAATACGAGAAAATCCGCACCGGGCATGTTTGCGGCAAGCTTTGCCATTTCGATAACATTTTCTGCTCCGGCATAAAACTTTTCAATACCGGGAACTCCTTTAATATATCCCATATCGGATATAGCAACACCTATTTTCGGGCGATGCTCTATCGGCGCGTCGAATGTGTAAAGCGGTAAGACATTCTCTCCGCCGAATGCGATAGCTTTGTCACCAATACCGATTGTAAGGGTATTGATACTACTTGGAAACACCTGCGCTTCGTTTTTGTATGCCATATAATGTGACCTCCGTATTTTAAATTACAAATGATAAGTGATAAATAGACTGAAAAATATGCTCTCTTTGAGAAGGCGGGTAACGTGAAACACTGCGAGTGTCATGATAAATAACATATAATTAATACAGAATATTGAACGCAATGTGAATTATACCCGATTTATACAAATTCATCAAGCAATATTGCACAATTTTCTTGCATTTTTAATGCTTGTATAGTAAAGTTCTAAGTGGAATGATTATTTGTTAGTCATTCATCTTTATAACTGGTCATTTGTCATTTATCATTTATTTTTGTCATTTATCATTTATTATTTGTCATTTTTATTAGGGGGACATTAAGTGCCGAAAATCATAGCGGTCGCCGGGAAGGGCGGTACGGGTAAGACTACACTTTGCGGTTTGATTATCAAACATCTTGCAAGTATAGAAAAAGGTCAGGTTCTGGCAGTCGATGCCGACCCGAACTCCAACTTAAACGAAGTTCTCGGAGTTCAGGCACCGGAAACACTCGGCGATATCCGTGAAATAGTGCTTAAAAACACTTCGGGCGAGAGCAGACCCGGCGGCATGACTAAGCAGGAATACATGGACTTTATGTTCGGTGATGCTCTTGCAGAGGAAGACGACTTTGACTTACTTGTCATGGGCAGAACACAGGGTGAGGGCTGCTACTGCTTTATTAACGGCATTTTAAGAGGTCAAATCGATAAATATGCCGGCACATACTCACATATTGTCATAGATAACGAAGCAGGGCTTGAACACATAAGCCGCGGCACTCTTCCAAAAGTCGATACTCTTATTCTCGTCAGCGACTGTTCACGCCGGGGGATTCAGGCCGCGGGACGCGCTGCCATTTTAGTCGAAGATCTTAAGCTGAAACCCGAAACATTAAAGCTTGTAATAAACCGTGCACCAAACGGCGAGCTTGCCGAAGGCGTGCTTGAAGAAGTAAAAGCACAAAATCTCGATTTACTCGGAATCATCCCGCAGGACGAGAACATTTACCGCTACGATTCGGAAGGAAAACCAACTGTAGACGTACCGGAAGATAGCCCGATTAAGGTGGCGGTTAAGAAAATCCTAAAAGAAATAAATTTAACATAATTAAACGGAGGAATAGAAATGGCTTCATTATTTGATCTTATCTATGGCGGCTCCAATGCTGTTGCAGGGCTTGTTGAAGGTGCGGTAAACGATGCTATTGCAACACATGGCGAAGGAAAGAAGTTAAGTTTCCCCGATACTGCGTATTTTTATCCGACAATTTACGCGGCAACAGGCTTGAAGGTTCAAAAGCTTGGGGATCTTGTCCCTTGCGTCGGTGTGCTAAAAAGCTTGATAACAAACAAAGAGGAGCTTGGCGATGCACTTAACGCCGGGCTGGCAACTGCTGTCGGAGCAGAAATTCTTGAAGGATTGGCATATATCGACGCTAATCCCTATGCCGACGGGCCGGGGATTGGCTTTGTTCCCGACTCCGTAATCCGTTCGCTCGGCGTCCCGCTTGTAACCGGTGATATCCCGGGTGTTGCTGTCGTAATCGGAAAGGCAAGTGACCCGCAGGATCTTGCGGATGTTGTTTCTGACTATCAGGTAAAAGGTCTCCTGACTTTTCTCATCGGTGATGTTATAGATCAGGCTATCGAAACCGGAGTCAAAATGGGTCTCGATTACCGCGTAATTCCGCTCGGTCATGGTATAACAGCAGTTATCCATGTCGTGACCATCGCAATCAGAGCAGCACTAATTTTCGGCGGTCTTCAACCAAGCGACCTTCCGGGGCTTCTTGCTTATACAAAAGAGCGCGTACCGGCATTTGTTAACGTATTCGGCGCACCGGACGAAGTTGCCGTAGCCGCAGGTGCAGGTGCTATCGCACTCGGCTTCCCTGTCATTGCAGATGTCGACCTCGGAGATCTCCAAGTACCCGGCGCGCTTGTTTCCGTTACCGACCATTCGGAAATAGTTTCCCGTTCTCTGGAGCTTCGCAATATAAAAGTAAAAGCAAAAGCAATCACCATTTGCACAGGCTATGCGTCAGCGTTCGAAGGTGAGATTATCAGAAAAGGCGATATGCATGCAGAGTTCTACTCAGGTAATAACCCGACATGTGAGCTTGTAGTTTCATGTGATTTAGCAGAGATTGAAGGCGATTCTATTGTCATTGACGGTCCCGATATTGACGGACGACGTGAGCCTGTTGAACTGCCGCTCGGAGTTTTTGTGGAGGTGGCGGGAGCGAAGATGCACACTGACTTTGAGCCTGTTATTGAGCGAAAAATCCACCACTGGTTTAACTATATCGGCGGAGTAATGCACACGGGACAACGCAATATGTTCCGGTTAAGAATCAGCAAGTATGCCTTTGATAAAGGACTGCGGCTGCGTGACCTTGCGGAGGTTTTACATCACGAGGTCATGGACGAGTTCGGTACGGTTGTAGACAAATGTAAAGTAACACTTATCACGGATAAGGCAAAAGTTGAGCAATTGCTTGAAGCACAGGCAATGCCGCGTTACAGAGCACGCGATGACAGGCTTGCTTCCATGACAGATGAAAGTGTCGATACATTTTACACATGTGTTCTCTGTCAATCCTTTGCACCCGCACATGCATGCGTAGTAACACCGGAACGCCTCGGTCTTTGCGGTGCCGTGTCGTGGCTCGATGCAAGAGCAACTAAAGAACTGACGCCTCACGGACCGTGCCAGCCAATTGAAAAAATCGGCTGCATGAACGAACGCACCGGCTCATATACGGAAGTCAACAAAATCGTTAAAGAAGCAACGAGAGGTGCGGTTGAGCGTGTCACTCTCTACTCGCTTATCGAAGACCCGATGACAAGCTGCGGCTGCTTCGAGTGTATATGCGGCATTATTCCGGAAGCAAGAGGCGTTGAAGTGGTAAACCGTGAATATTCGGGCATTACCCCGTCCGGAATGACATTCGGCGAGCTTGCTTCACTAACAGGCGGCGGCGTACAAACTCCGGGCTTCATGGGTCACGGCCGCCACTTTATCGCATCGAAGAAGTTTGTGTCTGCAGAGGGCGGAATCGAACGTATCGTATGGATGCCAAAGGAACTTAAAGATGATGTCGCCGACCGTTTGAACAAGACTGCAAAAGAATTATGCGGCATCGATAACTTCACTGACATGATCTGCGATGAAACAATTGCAACGGATTCGGACGCAGTGGTAGAGTTTTTGAAATCCAAAAACCATCCTGCACTTGCGATGTCTGAACTTGAGTTTTAATGTATAAAGTTGTTTTTAAAATTGAGGGCGGCGAAGATGTAACAGTCTTCGCCGTCGGCGGAGTCAGTGTCCTGGAGCTTGCGCGAATGGCAAACGTGCCGATTGATGCGCCTTGCTCCGGCAAAGGAACATGCGGAAAATGCCGCGTCAGAGTCGAGGACGGGGGGACGGTCGCAACACAGGGGGACGGTTCTCTTGTGCTCTCATGTTCGACAAGGCATTTGAGTGAAAACGAACTCGCTGACGGCTGGCGGCTCGCTTGTGAGATAACTATCTGCAGTGATGCTGTATTTTATGTGCCGGATAGCGCATCCAGCTATATAGGTAAAATCACGACTGAGGTTCGGGGGACACACAAGACAGGGGGACGGTTCATCTGTCTTGACAAAAATAGCTCACGCCATCAAAGTGATGGTGCGAACAAGACAGATGAACCGTCCCCTTGTCTTGCATTCGGTATTGCAATAGATATCGGCACTACAACCGTTTCTGCTTTACTTGTTGAAATAGGTGAAACCGTCGAGGTTCTTGCCAAAGCAACCACCGGCAATGCACAGATCCGCTATGGCGCGGATGTTATCAATCGCATTATAGAGCAGCAAAAGCCGGGCGGAATACAAAAAATGCAAGATGCAATCGTAAAAGATACACTTATCCCGCTCATCGATAATCTTTGCACGGCAACCGGGGTATCCCGTGAGAAAATTAAGCGTTTAACCATTGCTGCAAATACAACCATGAACCATCTTCTTCTTGGCGTTGATGCTAATTCTATTCGGATAGAACCATATGAACCGGCGTTTCTTGAGTTTGAAATTATGAATCCGTCAAGTATCGGTATCAATCTTGCACCGGATGCGGAAATGTTGATTGCTCCGAACGTAGGCAGCTATGTTGGAGGTGATATAACGGCAGGTGT
Organism: Oscillospiraceae bacterium; assembly: GCA_009783555.1. GTDB lineage: Bacteria > Bacillota > Clostridia > Oscillospirales > Oscillospiraceae > WRMH01. Next base: position 3,524 of record WRDH01000050.1, on the reverse strand, counting down.
CTTGGGAACAGGTGCTCCCACCGGGTGGCAGATGTGGCCGGCTTACGGTGATGTTTCCGAAAGTGATGAACAACCACCCAAGATGTCCCTGCTTATTGACCTCGGCACAAACGGCGAAATCGTTCTCAGTAACAGAGAATTTATGATGACGTGTGCATGCTCGGCAGGTCCTGCTTTCGAAGGCGGCGACATAAGCTGCGGTATGAGAGCAACTACCGGAGCAATCGAAGCTTGTACAATCGACAAGAGTACTTTTGAGCCGACGTTAAGAGTTATCGGCGGCGCGAAGCCTTTGGGGCTTTGCGGCTCCGGACTGATTGATGTTGTCGCGGAACTGTTCCGCGTCGGAGCGATTGACGGCAAGGGCAGGTTTGTTGGAAGACACGGGGACGGTCCTCTTTTGTCCCCCCATACGGATGAACACAAGAGAACCGTCCCCATGTCTTCCAGAATCCGTCACGATGAGTACGGAGCAGGCAGTTATGTCTTGGCATTCGCTGCCGATTCCGCAACCGGTGATGATATTACATTGACCGAAACGGATATAGACAATTTCATACGAGCCAAGGGTGCGATATTCTCGGGCATAATATCGTTATTATCTCCGCTCGGCTTTACTCCGGCAGATATCGATGATGTCTTTGTCGCCGGCGGCATAGGCAGTGGTATCAATATAAAAAGCGCAATAAGTATAGGGATGCTCCCCGATTTACCTAAAGAGAAATACAGATACTTAGGAAATACAGCTCTGGACGGCGCATTCGCAATGCTTTTACCTCAATACGGCAAACAGGTTCCGGAGGAGCTAAAAGATATAGCAAGCAACATGACATATATTGACCTTAGCGGTCAGCCGGGCTATATGGACGAATTCATCGCCGCATGCTTCCTACCGCACACGGATGAGACATTGTTTCCGAGTTTGAGTGAATAACTTATGTTACTCTGTTCGTCATTGCGGCCTCCGAGCCTTTGGGTTGCGTAAATGCCCAAAAATACCTGCAATGACGACAGATTTTATGAATTGAGGTGACATATGGAAGATAAAAAAAAGAATTGGGACATTTCATTTGAGATGCATGTGGAAAAATACAGTGAGATTGACCCTGTTGAAGCAGCAAAACGCACCAATATTGAGTTTGATTCGGAGTTGTCAAGATTTATACTTAACATACTGGGTTTTAAGCTCTATGCAGAATGGCCTGTGTTTAAGCTGATACCCGCTAATGACAATAACAAAACCTGCCCGAAAGCACTATATGATTTTGAAATGCAAGTCCTCGCAATGCGGGTTCTGTACCTTGGCTCCCATGCCCCGCCTACCGGCATCTTTAAGGCATACCGCGAGCTGCCGTGGGGTACTGTATATGATGATAATTTCAACGGGCGATGCATAAAACGTTTTGCGTTTGGTTTTGGATTTAAGCCGGAAGTATTTGCCAAATCCGCAGAGCAACTGGATGGCAAGAAGGTGGATTTCGGAGATGTCGCATATGACTTCCCATTTCTTGGTGATGTTACAGTCAGACTAATATTGTGGAAGCCTGATGACGAGTTCCCGCCCTCGGCACAAATACTGTTTTCCGATAACTGCGTAATAATGTACAACGCCGAAGACCTTGCAGCCGTCGGCGATGTAATAATTAGTGCACTAAAGGAGATTTCTTAGCGTATTGTTGACTTCGTTTTGAGAGTTATGGATTTCTGAAACCGTGCAAATATAATTTAGTCACTTTTCAGTTTCTTTGAATGGAATACTACACCGAAAACAGCACCGCAAAGCCCGCCAATTATATGTGAAATACGAGAAACATTATCCGCGGTGAACAGCCCTTGTATAACTTCGTTACCGATATACAGTATTGCAACAAGCAGCACTGTTATCGGTAATCGCCCTTGCCTTATGTTCGTAAATGACGCCATGAGTATCAGCATAAAAACGATTCCGCTGGCACCTACTAATACCACACCCGGAAAGAAAATTACTTTTACAAGCCCTGTAACCAACGCTGTTATTGCAGTAATTAGCACAAGGCGTCCGCTGCCGTATTTTTCCTCGACCATCGGTCCTATGGCAAGTATCATCATGAAATTGCCAACATAATGAGCAATGTCTGCATGAACCAGCACATGTGTAAACAAGCGAACATACTGCATCGGGTCAATAAATGATGTTCTCCGCGCACCAAGGAGCATGACTATATTAACTATTCTATCAGGTATGATCATGTCAATTACCAAAACCGCCAAAGCGATAATGGTCAGCCAAAGTATCACGGGTGAATTTAAGTCTATAGCGAAATTTCTCTTCTTCATTACTTAAACTCCGGGAGCGGGGGCATTGTGCTTAAAGTCTTTTTATACTTTTTAATATCTTTATCATTGATTTTGATATACCTCTTGATTACCCGCTTTCCTCTGTTGGTTGTTGTAACCGTTTCCCGGTTGTGTTCGTTGTCCTTTTCGAGACTGTCAATATATCCTTGCAGCCTTAACTGCTCGGCATATGTTTCGCAATATTCCTTGTACCGAGCTTCTTTTTCCTGTTTCATTTGAGCATAATCCACCGTAATAACCTCCCGGGTTTTTATTTGTCTTTATTACTTGAAATTCTAGCATTTCTCTAATCATTTGTCTATAATTTCGTTTACTTATGCTTGCTTTTTTCATTTTTGTATGCTAACATTCAAAGGCAATGCGGCCCAGTAGTTCAGTTGGTTAGAACGCCAGCCTGTCACGCTGGAGGCCGACGGTTCGAGTCCGTTCTGGGTCGCCATAGTCTCTCCCCAATCTGCTTCCGTAGCTCAGTGGTAGTAGCACTCCCTTGGTAATTCCAATTTGAGCATATCATCCTGTGTCATCTAATTTCATGGAGTCCAAAAAGCCTGTATTTATGCGGTTTTTCGGGACTGTATATTTCAAGCAGTATCATCCGGTACCATCTAGTTTCATCCCCGTTGTGGGCAAAATTGTGGGCAAAAATCATGCCCGAAAATAAGGCTCGCTTCCGTAGCTCAGTCGGTAGAGCACCCCCTTGGTAATGAGGTAGTGAGATGCCATAAAATTTCATAACGCGCTTTCGTAGCTCAGTCGGCAGAGCACCCCCTTGGTAATGAGGTAGTGAGATGCCATAAAATTTCATAACGCGCTTTCGTAGCTCAGTCGGCAGAGCACCCCCTTGGTAAGGGGGAGGTCGGCGGTTCAAGTCCGCTCGAAAGCTCCAAACCCTTGGGATTAGCGGCTTTTGCGATTTAGTAATTCGCAGAGGTCGCTTTTTTTCAGCTAATTTTTTGCTTTTTTCCGGTGAGTTTTCACCCTCTTAACCATGTGCTAATTTTCTTAGTAAATCTTCTCAGCTAATTTTCCAGCTAATTTTTATTTCTCTGCACTGCTATGCCGGAACTGCACTATTCTGTAATAACTGCATGATTTGCTGTGCCATGAGCGGATTGTTAAGCAGTGTTTCAACTATATAAGTTGCATCGTTTGATTGCGGTTGGCTCTGGTTACTGTTTGCGTTTGAG
>WRDH01000049.1 GCA_009783555.1 Oscillospiraceae bacterium | reverse complement strand
CTAAAAATAACATCCTCTTCCAGGCATCAACGGCAATGCTCGCACAAGCTAACGCGCTACCACAAGGAGTCCTCCAACTTCTAGGTTAATCATCATAACCCTCTTTGTAAAAGAACCGTACTTTTCGACCCTGGCGGCGTCGATAAGCGGTTCTTTTACATTGATGAAGAAGGGGAGCACTCCCTGTGTACATATATCAAACATTATGATATTATAATCAAGTGTGAGGTGCTATATGAGTAAAGTCAAACTATCAGTCTGCATGATTGTCAAAAACGAGGAGCAAAACATTGCAACTGCGCTTAAAAGCGTTGAAGATATTGCTTTTGAGTGTATCGTTGTTGACACCGGTTCAACCGACAAAACTGTAGAAGCTGCGGAAAGTATGGGAGCAAAAGTACATCATTTCGAATGGGTTGACGACTTTGCGGCTGCCAAGAACGCCTCTATTGAGTACGCTACAGGCGATTGGATACTATCGCTTGACGCAGATGAATATCTATTACCCGACGATGCACAACGACTTTTACACATACTCGAAGAAACCGGACCGGAGCCCGAACGATTCAAAGACTGCCTCGCAATCAGTTTCATGCTTGTAAACATCGACGATTTCGGACGCCAAATGACAAAATCAAGCATACTGCGGATATTTCGCAACATACCGACAATACGATTTTCAGGACGTATACACGAACAACTGACTGTGGAAAAAAAGAACATCATGCACACAAACGACGTTACACTGATGCACACAGGCTACTCCGAAACCATCCGTAAAAAAACCGGCAAAGCAAAACGCAACCTCGAAATGCTAAAAGCAGAAATCAAAAGCAACCCTGAAAACATGACCCTCAAAGCATATCTGGCAAACAACCTTAGCATGAGCACCGACGAAAAGGAACAAAAAGAAGCGGAAACACTCTTCGAAGAAATCCTTGGCAGCGGAAAAAGCGCACAAATCAACAACACATTGATAATAAAACTGTACATCTTTACAATAAGTAAATATCTAAACGACCCGGAAAAGCTGTCGGAAAGCGAAAAAATGTGCAAAAAAGCACTCACTGCATTTCCAAACTCCGTTGACTTTGAATATCTGCTTGCAGTTATCCTGCACAAAAAAGGAGACAATGAAAAAGCCTGGCAGCACCTCAAAAACTGCGAAGAAAACCTGATACACAACAACACCCCTGATGACGCAATAATGATACCCGCAGACCCGACAATACTGTTTAGCCAAATGATACTGACAGCAAAAGCCCTTGGAGACATAGAAACCGTAATCCTATACTCCACTCACGTATTGACAATGGACAAAACAAAAAAGTCAATCCTCGGACCCTGCATAGCAACCCTGCTATACTATGGAGTAACAGAAGCGGAAACAATAGACCTTCTATCGAATATATATGATTTTAGTGATAATAAAGACCTTAACTTCATAGCAGAAACAGCAAAAGATTACGGTGCTGCAGCTTTCGCAAAAAACCTAACAAAACTCAGTTCAAATTAGCTGCAACGTGAGGCTCAGAGGCGGTATATATGCTTCTGACAAGCGAAACCACGGACGGTGTAGCGCGCCAATAGAGTACATGGACGTACTCTTTGGCGAAGAAGAAGTATATATACCGACTCTGAGCCGGGTGTGTTGCTATTACTAAGGATTAAGGTGCAACTAATGAGCAAGAAAAAAAAGAAAAAAACAGCTCTAAAGAAATTTACACCAACAGTCCGTTTATCTCAATGCATGATTGTCAAAAACGAAGAGAAAAACATTGAGCGGGCACTCGCATGGGCTAAAGACATAGCATATGAGCAAATCGTTGTTGATACCGGCTCAACCGACCGGACAGTCGAACTGGCAAAAAAGATGGGCGCAAAAGTACATCACTTTGAGTGGATAAACGATTTTGCGGCAGCGAAGAACTACGCAATGGACTTAGCAAAAGGGGACTGGATAGCCATACTTGACGCCGATGAGTACATGTCGCCTGAAGACGCAAAAGAACTGTATACAATACTAAAGAAAATCCAAAGTGACGCGATAGCATCAAAAAAATGCGACGCAGTACAATGCACATTTGTAAACCTTGACGACAAAGGAAATGCTACATCCATCATTAACCACCAGCGGATATTCCGAAATCGCCCTGACTTGCGATTTACAGGCAAAATACACGAAGTAATAACACTAAAAAACGGCTACCTTGAAGCTCCGAACATCCGCATCCTTCACACAGGGTATACACAAACCAGCTATAAAGAAACGAACAAAAAAGACCGCAACCTTGAACTGCTGAGAAAGGAACACGAGAATGACCCGGAAAACCCTGACATAATGTTCTATCTGGCAGACTCACTTAAAAGCATGGGCGACGAAGAAATGACGGAAGCGGAAGCACTGTTTCAAAAAGCATTAAACAGCAAGGTAAAACTAAAAAACACACATATAAAGCAATTTGCATATAACTTTCTAATACCTCACTACATGAAAGATGAAACGAAAAAAGAAAAAGCAATAGAGCTATGCAATGAAGCAATAGAAAACCTGCCGTCATTCATCGACTACTATTATTACCGGGCAGTTCTTAACAACCAAAAAGGAAACTATAAAGCCGCGCAAGATGATCTGGCAAAATGCGAGCAAGAACTGCTGTCAAAAGATAAAACACCGACAACACAAGTATTAATGCCAAGTCCTCTGCTTCTGTATTACCAACTGTTGTTATCGGCAAAGGGATTAAATGACGAGGAGAGAATCTCAAGAAATTCCGCAGTACTTCAAATGATGCTCGTTGACAGCAAAGAACAAACGGAAGTCATCGGTTTGTACATAAGAACGTTGTTGATGGACGGAGCAACCGATGATGAGGTACTAGATGGGTTATCAGGTATATACGACTTAAGTAACCCTAAAGATATGCTTTTGATAGCACGAGCGGCAAAAGAAGGCGGAGCGGTAGAGTTTACTCGAAATATTATGAAAATAGCAGGGCAGATGCTGGGAGACAAATAACAAATGACAAATGATAAATGACAAATGACAAATGGGACGAAGTGTAGGGACAAACTGTGTTTGACCGCCGTAGGGTACAGAAAGTAATGAGTAAGAGTAAAAAGAAAGCAAAGAAGAAAAATACCGGTGCGCATCAGGCATCGGTCAGGCTGTCGCAGTGTATGATAGTCAAAAACGAAGAAAAAAACATTGAAACAGCATTGAAATGGGCAAAAGACATTGCTTGTGAACAAATAGTCGTTGATACGGGGTCTACCGACAGAACAGTTGAGCTTGCGGAAAAAATGGGAGCGAAGGTATACCATTTCGAGTGGATAAACGACTTTTCGGCAGCAAAAAATTTCGCAATGGATAAGGCTAAAGGAAACTGGATTGCCATTCTTGATGCCGACGAATACATGCCGGAGGAAGACGCGAAAGAGCTTATGAAGCTTTTGAAAAATATACAAGGAAACCGGCAGCATCTCAAAGAATACGACTCGATAAGCTGCTCATGGGTACATCTTGACGATGCAGGAAAAGCATTTTCGGTAATTACACAGCAACGCGTATTCCAAAACCACCCCGACCTGCGCTACGAAGGAACAATACATGAAACGATTATGCTGAAAAATAAGCACTATAATGCGGAAAATCTGAGGATAATGCACACGGGTTATGCACAAACAGTGTATAATGCAGCAGGTAAACGCGAGCGTAATATAAAGCTGCTTGAACTCGAGTTAGAGCGTGATCCGACAAACCCGAACACAATGCTGTATCTGGCAGATTCAATCAAAGCAGCAGGAACAGAAGAGGCCCGTGCGGAAGCGGAATCACTATACTTGCAAGCGCTTGAAAGTAAGCTTCCGGCGAAACCCGAAATTAAAAGGCTTGCATACGACTTTTTAGTATCGAGATTTTCTAAAGATAGCGAAAAAACAACGGAAGCGATAGAGCTTTGCACAAAAGCACTGACGGAGCTTCCGGAAAACATAGATTATCATTATTATAGAGCATATTCTAACAACAAACTAGGGAATTTCAATAAGGCATTGGAAGATTTACAGAAATGCGAGCAACTCTTTATCAGTGCGGCATCGGTTCCCGAAACCAGAGTACTGATGCCATATCCGACACTGTTATACTACCAATTATCCGCGGCTGCAAAAGGACTGAACGATGAGCAGAGCAGCATTAACTATAAAGCTATCTTAAATACAATGCTAAACGAAGGTAAAGACCAATCCAAGGTGCTCGGTCCGTATCTGGTTGCATTGTTTCAAGAAGGAAAAACCGGAACAGAAGTATTTGAAGCACTCTCGGACGTATATGACATCAATAATCCACATGATCTTATGCTCATAGCGAGAGCGGCAAAGGATTACGGAGCAATCTCCTTTGCACAAAAAATAATGGAAATGATCGGTGAAAAACTTGAACAGCAGTAACCTCGATTCCACACACGCGCAATTTGAACAAGAAGCGGCGTCAATCAAAAGTATAATTTACGACATGATAAATGGCGGAAATGAGGATATGGCGAAGCAGATTTTAGAGCAGTACACGATGCTCAATTCTGTTGACCCCGAAATAACGGTAATAAAAGACATATTATATCCTGCCGGTATATCAGACGAAACGGAAGACAAAGTAATACCGGATGAATATAAGATACTCAATAATATTGAAACTATTTTCATATTGTCCGGACTGATCACGCGGCGGACAGGGTATATTGACAGTGTTCTGAGAAAAATAAAGCTGATAGAAGATAAGTGGAACTACAAACCGTTACTTTTGACATGCATACATAATATTGACCAAAGACAGGCATTGACATGGCTTCAAACCGCAGGCGACGACAGATTGAAAATGAACGCCGGAACAAGAGTAATAAATGTATTCGACTATTTTCAAAAGTCATATGCAGACGGGCTGGCAAGCATTGCGGTTTACGCACCTGTAAGCGACGGGACGTTATATGTCAAAACAACAGAAAATACATACGATGTCTTTGACGGAGATATATGCATAAGGAAAGAATACTATACAGGATACGCCGGATGCCTTCGTATGGTGCGCTATTTTCAAAAAGATAAAAGAGAAAAAGACCTCGTTTACGATGATTGGGGTTATCTCAATTATATCCGCAGGTACGACTCTGATGATGACAGCAAGTTCCATATTGACTATTACACAACCGATGGGATTTTATGTATCAAGGCATTTTTTATGTTCACGGATGAGGGCGCTATGCCTGATAAATACATCGTTTACGACCAAACTGAAACCATAATCCGAGAGTGTGAGGGCAGCGCAGAACTGGCTGCATTTTATATAAGTAAAACAATAACCGATAATAAGTTTTTTATGCTCGTAGTTGAAGACGGACTAATGTCGAAAGCCGTCACAATGATTGAAAACGGCAAGAAAAACACAGCAAAATGCGCGGTAGTGCACAGTATTTTTCAAAACGATGCATACAATCCGAAAAGCGGACCGCAGATGTACTATAAATATCTGTGTGAAAACCATAAAAAGTTTGACAGTATAATCATGCTGACACAATCAGCAAAGAAAGATTTTCAAGAAATATACGGAAAAATGAGCAATATTTTTGTGATACCGCACCCTTATCCGTATGAGATAGGAAAACCGGATATTGACAAAAACGACCGAAAAAATGCTGTGATAATAGCAAGACTTGACCCTCTCAAACAAATAAACCTTGCTGTTGACATTTTCTCTCTTGTGGTCAAGAAGGTGCCCGATGCAAAGCTGGAAATCTACGGACACGGACCGGAAAAGAAACGGCTGGAAGAGCAAATAAAGAAGCTTAAACTGGAAAACAACGTTTTTTTGCGCGGATACACAGACGCTCCGCTCTCAATCTTCAATAATGCGGTACTGTCAGTATTCACGAGCGCAGCCGAAGGCTTCGGACTTACATTAGTGGAGAGTATTTGTAATGGTTGCCCGGCATTTGCTTTTGATATCAAATACGGTCCGTCAGAGATAATTGATGACAGCAAAACAGGGTACTTAATTCCACGCTTTGACAGGGAAGAGTATGCAAAAAAAATAATAGATTTCTATAAAGATGAACAACTCAGAAAAGTAATGGGTGAAAACTGCTATAAAGAAACCCCTCGTTTCAGCACTGAAACATTCCTAAACAATTGGTATAATATGACATTGAACCTGTATGAGAAGTACAAAAGTAGCGAGTGACTTGTGCTTGGTGGCAGTGATTAATAACAAATATTTCTGCATTCTGCATTCTCAATTCTGCATTACTAATCCGGAGGTAATATCCATTGTTGAAAATCTCTCAATGTATGATAGTTAAAAACGAAGAAAGAAACATTGAGCATGCGCTTGGTTGGGCGAAATCTGTTATATGTGAGCAGATTGTTGTGGATACGGGGTCAACAGACCGCACAAAAGAGATAGCCGAACGCATGGGTGCAAAAGTTCTTGCGTTTGAATGGGTAGACGACTTTTCAACAGCAAAAAACTTCGCAATTGAGAAGGCTTCGGGCGACTGGATATTGTTCTTTGATGCGGACGAGTATATGACAGCAGAGGATACAATAAAGCTGACAGAATACATAGATCAAATACAAAAAGATCCGGAAAAAAGCAAAAGCAGCCTTGCAATCAACTGTAAGCTTGTTAACATCGACGACAACGGCAAAGCAATTTCCGTCTATGACGCAATGCGGGTTTTCAAAAATGACAAAGCAGTGCGTTATATTGGAAGCATTCATGAACGTTTGAACCTCAATTCTGAAAACGTTGTATGGTATGATGAGATAGCAGTAATCCACACAGGCTACTCCGAATCCTCAATCAAAGAAACAAACAAAATCGAACGAAACATTAACCTGCTGAGAAAAGCGATTTCCGAAACAGAGGACAACCTGGCGCTAAAGGTGTATCTTGCCGATTCGCTCAAAACAAAAAGTGACAAAGAAAGTCAAGAAGAAGCGGAAAGATATTTCACCGAAGCAATAGAGTACGGAGCGGACAAGATATTTTACAAGCTTAGAGTAAAGGCGTATATACACATTCTAAATAAGCTTGTAAACGACCCGCAAAAACGCTCTGAATGTGAGAAACTATGCAGTAAGGCTTTGACAGAATTCCCGAACTCGCTCGATTTTGAATACTTTATGGCATCGCTCTTAAACAGCAAGGGAAACTACAAAGAAGCGTGGGATATGCTAAAAGCCGGAGAAGACAGAATGAAAAACGGCGGAGACATCGGTATCGCCTATCACGTACAAGCAGACCCGACAATGCTTTACTCAGGGCTGCTTATGTCAGCGCAAGGACTTGGAGACCCGGCTGCTGTCACCGGATATGCACTGCTCATTCTGGAAGCAGATAAAACACGACAAGAGATACTAAGCCCGCTTATAGCGAAGCAACTGGGACAAGGAGCATCTCCCGAAGCACTTGTATCTCTTCTTTCAAAAGTATATACATTAAACGACCCGAGTGATTTACTCATTATAGCACGCGCGGCAAAGAGCTGCGGTGCTGTTGAATTTGCCCGTATAATAATGACTATTGCAGGAGAAGTGCTTACAGCATGAAAAGAATCAACTGAGTATTCACTGCCGGCAGTGTGGGGAGATGGAGGAAAGGTACATTGATAAAACTGTCTCAGTGTATGATTGTTAAAAACGAAGAAAAAAACATAAAAAAAGCTCTCGGATGGGCAAAGCCGGTTGCATACGAGCAAATTGTTGTAGACACAGGCTCTACAGACAAAACGGTAGAGCTTGCGGAAAGAATGGGAGCAAAAGTATACCATTTTAAATGGATTGACGATTTTGCAACCGCTAAAAACTATGCAATAGATCAAGCGACAGGAAACTGGATAGCCTTTTTGGATGCGGACGAGTACTTCACACCGGAAGATGCTGCGAAGCTGATAAGCAGATTAGAAAATATTGAGAGCAAAAAAAACTCAAAAAAGCAAACAACCATTTTGAATATGCCGTGGGTTCAACTCGACGACAATAGCAAGGTTACAAGCATTGGTGAGCAGACACGGGTTTTCAGGAATATAAAAGAAATACGGTATGTTGGCAAAATACATGAACAAATTTCTGTGTATGGCGACATCAAGCGTATTGATGATATATCAATAATGCACACGGGATACGCCGATACCGAATACAAAGAAAAGGGCAAAGCAGAGCGTAACATAAAAATGCTCAGAGCAGAGCTTGCCGGGAAACCAAACGATCTGAAAATAAAGGCGTATCTCGCAGACTCGCTGAGTTCACGTATAGTTTTGGATGAGAAACCTAATACGGAAGATTTAGCCGAAGCCGATGTTATTTTTGATGAAGTTATCAAAAATGGCGAAGAAGTGCCGGCCTTTATGAGAGAGAAGGCATACAGATATCTTTTATGGAGAATTTGGGACAACCCTGAAAAAAGTGAGGACTGTGAGCAACTGTGCCGGTTGGCATATTCGGAATTTCCCGAAAATATTGGATTTAGCTTTCAGTACGCAGCAATGTTAAATAAAGCGGGAATGCATGCCGAAGCAATGGAGATACTTAATAAAACAGAAGACCTGCCGATGAGTCCATCATGTAATACAATGAGTATACCATCTAAAACCGTATACGGCGCAGCGGAGAGAATCGGTCAGCAACTGCTTGCGGCACAGGGTCTTGGTGACGTAAACGGTATTATTAAATACGCTTCTGCTTTACTTGCTTTAGATAAGACAAGGCAAAACATCTTGTCCCCGTACATACATACAATGCTGAAAAATGATGCTTCATATGATGAAGTGTTGGGGAAGTTGGGGGACATATACAATATAGGTAGTCCAAACGACTTGTTGCTTATAGCCCGCGCAGCGAAGTCCTGCGGTGCATTGGAGTTTGCAAGATTGGTGATGGCGATTGCACAAGAGATAATTTAAAAACAATACGTCGGAAAGAAAATGAAATTTTGGAGGGAGAGCATATGAATAAACTGCTTGAACAGTTCAACGACGCAACGGCGTTAATGACCGTAGGCAGGCTGGAAGAAGCCCTTGAGAGTTTTTTGGAACTGGAAGAAAACCCGGAATTTGCGCCGTTTTGTTACTACCGGATTGCTCAAATATCAAACATGATAGGAGAGCCGGAAGAAGCTTACGAGCTGTATTACAAAGCGTTCACAGCTATGCCGAATATTGCATCTAGAATGCTTAGTGAGGACCATACAAGCTTTAATTATATTTTCCGCGGAAAGAAAAGCGAAAAAGTAACCACAAAATGCCCGCTTTGCGGCGTTGAAAGCTCACCGCACTGGTGTTACTCACTGATTGAAGCGGCAGGGTACAATGAGTTTTTTAACCCCGTACGAATGTGGATGTTCTGTTATCCCTGTAACCATATGTTTGCGCGTGAGTTTCCGGAGAAGCTATTCCTCTATAACGATTCACCGAGAAAAGCCAACCCCGTGTTTTTCCCGTATTATTCAAATGTCCTCGCTTCTATCAGGCGAAACGGATACGCCGAAGGGATGACTTTGTTTGAGGTTGGTATCGGCGCGTGTGAATGTTTGCTTGCGGCAAGAGAGATAGGGTATGAAGCTTTTGGTATAGACGTGATAGAGCGCCATGTGGAAGACGCTAAAAGCAAGTATAGTCTGGATGCGGAAGCTATTGATTTTCTCGAATTTGAGTCGGACCGCAAATGGGATATAATCATAATGGGCGATGTACTCGAGCATGTCAGTGACCCTGAACTTGCGCTTGCAAAAGCAGAGTCGCTGCTGCATGATAACGGTGCGTTATGGATATCAACACCTACCTTTGAGAGCGCATTCTCATGTGTTGCAGGACACAATGATGTTATGAGAAAGCAGCAATACCATCTCAACTACTTCTCTCGAGAGTCGCTCTATACATTGCTGGAAAGAAACTATCTGTTCCCGGTGGACTATCAGATATCCGCACACTTTAACGGTTCAATGGAAGTGATAGCAGTAAAAGAATCAAGAGCGTGAGGTGAACAAGAATATGCATGAGTTACTTTTTGAGTTGATGTCGAGCGGTGATGAATTATTGGAGTTCCTGGGCGGTAGTCTTAACCAAATTGAAACAGACACAGGCACCACTGTTTCCGAATCAATGGGCGAGTTATATAAAAATATAGCTGTATACGTTGAAAATAATAAAATTGACAAACAGCACAGGGGGCGGGAAGCTGCATTAAATGCGGAGCTTGCGGCATTAAAACTGCGAGATTACTTCAAAAACAAGGATCAAATAAACGCAGAGCATTTACTGACATATGAGCTTATACCACTGCATATTTTTTTAGCAAATGAATTAAATTTCTGGTATGCGATATATCCCGATACAGAGAAAATGCATGAATACGCAAAAATGCAGCTTGAGGATTTAAGGGAATACGTGCCGCACCATGAAGAAGCGTTGGCAATGGAGTATAGATATGATGTATCTATCGCCGTGCTTTGCTATAATAAGGCTTATTTAACTAAAACAGCGCTTAACAGCTTGTTGAAATACACAGACTTTGATAAATACAGTGTTGAAATAATCGTTATAAACAATGGCTCTGATGACAATGGAGAAACCTCTGCATATATAAACAGTCTTGATGATCCGAGAATAAAAACGGTAGAATTAAAGTATCCGCTTGGATACAATGGTTATTCACTCGGTCCGCTTGCTGCCTGCGGACGTTATTTTGTAGAGTTTCACACCGATGTTATTGCAACAAGCAACTGGCTGAACAACCTGATGGAATGCATATGCTCTGACTCTCGAATAGGAGCTGTCGCAACAGTCAGCAACGATTCAGCTAATAACCAGGAAATAGCTGTAGATTATGCAGATCCTATGGAAAACGATGCAGACATGCAGATTTTTGCACTTAAACATAACATCACCGACCCGTCAAAGTGGGAAGAGAGAGCCCGTATGCTTCCGACGAGCAGTTATATAACCCCAACGGCGCTTTATAGACGTTTACTGCGCGACCCGTGGCTTTACTACGGTCAATTCACAGATGATGATATGGCGTTATTTTTACGGCGCTGCGGGTTCAGGCAGGTAGTGGCGACAGATACATTTCTTCATCATTCGGGTTCGCAAACATCTTCGTTTGACATAGAAAAAAACGACAGCGTCAGGAAAATGCGGGAGCGTTTCTTTACAAAATGGGGGGTAGACGCATGGGTCAGCTCGCGTTTTAATCCCGGTGTTAATCATTTTATCAGAGAACTGACAGAAATCGGTAACTCCGAATCATTTTTGTTTATAGACCCTTACTTCGGCTCGACAGCATTGTTTACTTTTAACTATTACAGGGCAAATAATAAAACTATAGGAGAAACCGCAGCAATAATAAACGACATGAGATATATCGAAGATGCTGTGTATTATGATAAAACGATTGTCGGAGACGTAACAGAATCGCTATTAAAGCTTGGGAGCAAATTCGATTATATTTTCTTCAATCCCGACATCGAAGACTACATAGATGAGAATTTTCCTAAGCTGCTCAAAACCCTGCACAAGGTGTGCAAACCCAAAGCAAAAGTTGTATTTACTTTAAGTAATCCCGGTTATTATTTAGGGATTAAAGACTTGCTCAATGGCGATATTACAGGCGATAATTCAAAAAAACCATACCAACCGTGGCTCGGTATACGTTTTATTGATCCGGAATATGTGTTTAAAGCAGCGCGAGAGCAAGGGTTTTTATGCAAGGTCAGTGGTATAGACTGTCCGAAAATAGAAAAATATACACAGATAATAAAACAACTGCAGCCTTTGGTGCAAGACAAGAGTAAAGCGAAGGCATTAGACTATATATTTTTTCTTTTTGAACTGAGTCCCATCGATTTGTTATGACCATTAATTACTCACAGAAAGGATTGACAAAGTGGCAGAAGATATTTTTAAGCTATCACAATTAGTGGAGGACCTGCTGGAAAACGAGCGGCCGCTTACCGTGCTTGAAGTCAGCGGGTTTGAAGAGGACTACGGGCGGTTGATATCAAGTTGGCATGAAAAGGCGATATCTGATGGGTTGCCTGTCGGTGACATGAGATTTGACAGAGTGGATTTATCCGACGGCAGTCTTGCTGCAGAGAACAATATTTATGATAACATATACAATACGGACTATATCATAAACATTGATAAAATGGATGATTATGACGTAATACTTATTTTTCATTTACTGGAGAACATGATTGATGTTGATGCAAGAGCTTTGCTTGAATCCCTGCTTGTTAAAGTAAACAAGCAAATCTTTGTTATAACTCCGATATATCCATATGATTTAAGCTCTGTGTCTGAAGACGGACTCTCTAACGTGAGAGCATACCATCCTGTTTTTTTTCTCGGTATGGACTTTAGTTATAGGATGCTTGACACGACAGAGGGCAGGCTGCAAGCTTACAGCTTTTTCCCGTCTATGGGCTATTCAGAACTCCCGTGCGACTTGTTGCCGGAAGCACCGGGCATGGCAAGAATGCTTAAAATAGCCTATGTCCTGCCTCATCAATGTCTTACCGGCGGCTTGAAGGCATTATTGCAGCAAATGAAAGAACTGACTAAGAGAGGTCACTCTGTTTTCACCTTCTTACGAAGCGATAAATGCGACAGAGTTTTACCGGCATGGAGTCATTTGACGGATGACGATGTAGCCGCCCAAATAGTTATACCCGAGAGTGCCGGATACCTTGACTATATTTCGGATGTTGACATCATAATTTCCGGCTGGGTAGATCAAAGCAAGGAACTCAGCGAATCTCGGATTCCGGTTGTCATGTGGGAACAAGGCTCTGAATTCTTCTATGGAGAGCATAAAAAGCCTCAATACAGTGGAACTGAGGAACGATTGATTATACACAGGTTATATAGAACACCTGTTCATCTACTGGCAGTTTCTGAAACGATAAAAACAGTCCTCAAAGGCATCTACAACCGCGAATCACAATTATTCCCCAATGGCATTGACACGGATTTTTATTATCCGCTCAAACAAAAAAACAATGCTGTTCCCACCGTTTTGCTTGTTGGAAACCCCTATCTGGAGTTTAAAGGGTTCGACTTCGCAATTTCTCTGTTAAACGCTGCTCAGGAGTTAGGTTTGAAATTTAATATATGGTGGGCATCCCAAGCAGACTTTTCACTCAAGCAAGACTCGTTGGGAGTTGAAAAGTATATTGAGCCGTCACAGTATAAGCTGGCTGAGCTTTACAGAAACGCTGATGTGTTCATCTCCGCTTCATTGTATGAATCATTCCCGCTTCCACCCCTTGAAGCAATGGCATCCGGCACTGCTGTTATAGCAACCAACAGTGGCGGCATTAATACCTATGCCAAACCCGGTGTCAACTGTCTGTTATGCGAGCAAGGCGATTTTGAATCAATGCTTTTTGCCCTTCTGCATCTTCTGACGAATCCGAAAGCACGCGATTCACTGGCAGCCGAAGGAAGAAAAACTGCATTGGAATACTCGTTCAGTAATGTTATTCCGATACTGGAGCAATGCTTAACCCGAATTGTTGTTAATGAAATCAATAACTATACCGCAAACTCTTTCAACATTTGAGAGGGTAATTTAAGATATTCATTATACAGCCGGGTCTTTTATTATGTGTCCTTTTTTGCGCTTATCAGAAACTGTTGATATTCAAACAGCTTCTTTGAATCAATTGCTTCGTTGAGTGTGTCGGTCATTATAGGACCACCGGTAGACCATGTGATTCCTTGCAAGATTTCGATTGACAGACCGGTGTTTTCAAATAATTGCCTGGTACTGTGAAGGGTAAAAAACCTAAGATGGGTTCTGTCGAGGATTCCGGCGTCTGTATACTCGAATTTCCCTTTCATCAGGGCGTTTACGACAGAAACATGTTGGACATTTGGTAATGTGCATAAAAACCTTCCACCTTTTTTCAGATACGGGAGTAAATCGCGTAACACTTCTTCCGGCTCCCGCAGATGCTCAAGCACGTCTGCTGCAATTATATAATCAAAGGATTCTATCTCATAAGGCAAAAGGGTGTTTTCGACATTGCAGCATATTACATCCAGCCCTCTGCTTAGAGCAATTTCCGCAACTTCAGGTACTATCTCTACACCCTTAACGCTTGCATTTTGCCATAACTGCGCTATTGTCGCTAATGTCCCGCCACCCGAACATCCGATTTCAAGCACAGAAATCGGCTCGGTTTCCTTGTGGGTTATAAGTGCCATTATATCAAATCTGCTTGCCGCATAATAACCTCTTTTATCCACCGCTTTCAATTTTTTCTCTTTTTTCTTTTTAAGGATTGACTTTTCCGGTTGTTTGGTTTTAGATTTAGTATCGGGCTGTGATTGTGATTGTGAAGCAGGCTTTGATACCATGAATAGAAAATCGTCAGCCTGCATATGTAATCTCAAATTTTGTATATTATTTTCTTCGGGTACACTTGCCAAAAGATAATCGACAACTGTATCTTTAACCTCATTACTTTCACTTTCGATGCAGCTGATTACATACTTGGTGAAACCGTTATTTTCCAGGTGAATTGTGAGTTCCTGTGGTGAAACAACTACCGGCATATCATCATCTGCCGATTCCGCAATACCCAGCATTTTAAGCACATAATTCGCAGATGCGGTATTTCGAAGCTTAAACAAAATCTGCCCGCCGGGATTTAATTTTCCCAACAATGTATCAAGCAGATCGAGAGGATCTTTTCTAAACATGTTTAGTGGTTTTCCCAGAATAATATAATCGAAGCTTTGCCCGTCGAGCCTTTCGCAAACATAATCGATTCTGTCTGAAATGACTTCGTCAGCTATATTAATCAAGAGCGGATAATACATCACATCTGTTGTAAATGCTGTCGTTTTACACTCGAAAATGCCTTGTGACCGCAGTTTATTTTTTACATCCAGCAGACCTTGCCCCGCTTTTGTATCAATAGATAATATGTGAGGTATCGCTTCACCGTGGTCGCTGATATCCATTAGCGAAACCAGCTCTATTTCAAATCCGAACAACGTGCGAGTATTGTCAGTTGCTCCAAGCTCCGAATTTAAGCCGTAATAGAGATGCCTTGTAAGCTCACTGATATTATGACGTATCTTCTTGCCTTCATCAGTTTTTGCCAAAAATCCGTAAGATGCTTTTCTGCTGTAATCATGATTGTGATGAATCCACGTATCTCCCATTAAAACAACACGATAACCTGATTGTCGTATTCTCTCCTCCTGACATACCTCAAAAGCATATGGGTTTGATGAGTGCATACAGTAGATTAACTCACGGCGAAACATTGGCATGACAAGACCTGCGAGAATCCTATCTTCCCATTTTTTCGGGTCATATACATTAAATTTCCTTGCAGCCTCGAACATTTCTTCAGAGTTTTTGTATTGTAATTGTGGATTTTGCCCGAAACCGGAAGCTGACGACATAGAAATAACCATGCCGATATCAAGGTTTTCATCAAGCGCTCTAATCATATTTTGTACTGCGTTCTCCGTGATGATGATATCATCGTTTAAGTGCAATATATAGTCACCGGTACAGTAAACAGGATCCCACAAAGTGCGCCACCCTCTTGTAGCGTCAAAGTATGCACCCATATTATCTTCCATTTTGATGACTGTTTTACGCTTATACGGTACTGACTGCATGTAGTTATAGGTTTCATCATCGTCCTCTGATGAGTTATCCATAAGGACCAGTTCGTGATCTATCTGCGCAGCATACTTTAACACACAGTCAACACAGCTTTTCAATGACTTAATATTGCGGTGCGACAGGATTGATATGGTTAGTTTAGGCGACTCTTTAACCTTCGCGCTTCTTGCAAAATAATTATCCAGCTCATAAGACTTGTCGAACTCGATATAATCTAATTTACCTGGTGTTTCACGCTTTATAATGATAGGCTCTACTTTATAATCCTCATGCTCCATATGCTGCACACCCTCCTTTAATCACTTCACACGAAACAACCTTTGTAATTTTCTCAAAATTTGTATGGGATGGAATGCCGGAATATAGGTATCTATAGTTGATTAGCCTCTATCTCATCTGCTTGAGAAATTAGCGTCTTATTAATTTCGTTTTTATTAGCTTCTATCGCATCTGCATGAGAAATGAGTGTCTTATTAATCTCGTTTTGATTAGCTTCTATTGCATCTGCTTGAGAAATGAGTGCCTGGATCATTTCGCCAACTAAACTGTATTGGCTGGTAATCTTTTTAATTAACTCCGTAATGGTTTCCTCCAGAGTTGTTACCCTTTCTTCAAGTGCTTTAACAATATCAGCTTTAGCCGGCACTTCCTTGTGAACAACAATGTTACCGGGAGAAGATATGCCTGTCGGCATCTCCACAAATCCGGTAGCTAACAGTTCCAAGTCGTTTTGCTGAAAAATATATGATTTGTAGTCAATGAAACCTGACCACTCCATAGGTTTTTCGGCAATAAGCATGCTGTCAGCATCTTCAACCGAATACCATTCTAAGGATGCCCCTACCGGTGCAAGATTAGTAGAAGCGTGTATTATTTTCAAATTTGCGTATTTTGCCAATGCCACCAAACCGTCTGCATCAAAACGATAACAGTCGACAGGGTATCTATGTCTTATAAATCCACGGGGAGCAAGTATACAAATGAGTCCCCCTCGTTTAAGAACGCGTATAATTTCGCTAAATGTAGCCCAAAAAAATTCGATATGTTCCAATGCTTGCCCGGATATTACAACATCAAAAGATTCATCTTCAAGAGTAGGCCAATGATAAGGGGTAGTTGCAACAATATCTACATTTGTCCCGGCTTCCATGTCCAGTCCTGTGTAGGAATAGCGGGGGTCTTGGAAAAATTGCTTGTAGCTGCCATTGACGTCATAACTGCCAATGTCAAGAACAGAAATATTTGATGAATGAGACACGGAAGAAGTCAAATAGTTTTTAACAAACCACTCCATTCTCAAAAGACTACTTTTATGCATATGATTAAACCTCTGTTATCTAAATTTCTCGGGAGTTATTACTGTTCTATACATACCCTTTGGCCATGCCATTTTTTCAAAAACCACTATGGAGTCATAAAAACAGATGGAAAAAGTCGATTCCGCGAAAGCAAGCGGAAGATTACTATGCCTGGCGTTTAGTGAATCAACAAGGTCTTTACCAAGCTCAATTATGCTGCCCTCTCGCCCTAATCCACCCTCATAACTGTCCCAATATGCAGTGCATATATCTTCTATAAAATAAACTCCATTCTTGCTTAATTTGTCGTACATAAACTCGAATGTTTGCTTAATATCACTCATAATATGGCTTCCATCATCAAGGATTACATCAGGGATACCATACTCGGTTATTACAGATGATAAAAAACCCTTGTCCTTCTGGTCACCAATACAAACCTTGATTTCGTCTTCTTCATATTTTTTACAATCCGGGTTTATATCTAAGCCAACAATTGTAGCAAAGGGACCAAAATACCTTTGCCACATTTGGAGCGAACCACCACCGGCCACACCAATTTCCCAAAATACAATTGATTGATCCTTAAATTTGTTAAAATGCCTATCGTATATCGGAAAATAGTGAGGTACTTTATGAATCCTGCGCTTTTCATTTGTTAAAAAGTCATGATATAACATTAACATCCTCCGTCTTGTGAAGATATATGAGCTTTGTCAAAGGAACCATCGGTTATTTTCTGCTCTTTAGTACACAAAACAACCGCTTTTTCTCTCTGTTTTGCTATGTTATTAAAACAATTTTTGTACTTTTTGTCAATAGTTTTACTTCACTCATGTAGCTTTACGCAATGAGTAATCCGGCTCAGAACTACTGTTGATTTGACCGTTGATTTGACCGACAGCACGATATTATGCAACTCCTTGACAAAACCGCCATTTCCAGATAAAATTCATACCCCGAAGACAATGTGTCTACAGCAGAAACACAAATAGGGAAGGGGGTGCGGAACCGTGTCGAAAGCAAAGGGAGTCAAACAGGTAGCGTTTAATAAAAAGGCATACCACGACTACCATATACTGGAAAAATTCGAAGCCGGAGTCGAGCTTTTCGGTACCG
Organism: Oscillospiraceae bacterium; assembly: GCA_009783555.1. GTDB lineage: Bacteria > Bacillota > Clostridia > Oscillospirales > Oscillospiraceae > WRMH01. Next base: position 3,366 of record WRDH01000049.1, on the reverse strand, counting down.
AAGTCAAGTCGATAAGACAAGGAAACGTCAACTTGAAGGAAGCATTCTGTATGGTAAAAGACGGAGAACTTTTTGCACGCCAAATGCACATAAGCCCCTACGAAAAGGGCAACATCTTCAACCGTGACCCTGTGCGTCCAAAAAGGCTGCTGATGCACAAAAAAGAAATAAACCGCCTGTACGCAAGAATAAAACAAGACGGACTGGCTCTGATACCGATATCTGTATATTTAAAGGACTCGCGAGTAAAAATCGAACTGGGTTTGGCGCGAGGCAAGAAGCTCCACGACAAAAGAGACACGGAATCTGAAAGAACCTCAAACAGAGATATGGAAAGAAAATTAAAGGAAAGATGATAAGCTTTCGCGCCATAGAGAGGGAATATGCTTACAGATGACTACAGCAACTATATCGAAGAATTTTTGAAAAACGGCGAACTCTTATATAGCATGGGGCAATATGATGAGCTTGCTTCTCTTTGCCGTGATTTTTTAAGTGAACTTAAAAACGAAAAAGTGTACGCGATGCTGTCAAGTGCAGAGTATACACTTGGCGATATTGAAGCTGCAGAGAAAAGTGCACGAAATGGACTAATGGTTAATCCTAAAAGTCCGGAGAGTTTATTCAATCTTGCGTGCATTCTAAGTGAAAAAGGTGTTTATGCCAATGCACTGCGATACTTTTACCGCGCTGAAAGAGCCGGGGATGCCGAGACTGCTGATGCTTGCACCGGTGAAATAATCAAGCTTGAAAAATTGACAGGGAAAAAGGCTGAAGAGTTGATGCCGCCTAAAGCAAAAAAACGCGCTCTTATAATAGCAGCGGTTTTTCCGCCCGGGTCAGGCTCCGGAGCGCAAAGAACGGTAAAACTGGTCAAATATCTGCGTTTTCACGGTTGGGAGCCCGTCGTAGTCACACTGACTGTAAGTGAAAAACAAAAGTATCCGGGTTATGAGTATTTTGACGAACTGCCGGACGATATTGAAGTTATTCGTATTGAGGAAAAGGAAACCGTAACACAAAAAGATATCGAGTATATGAAGGACAGACTGTTACCACTGCTTTCAAGTGAAATGCAGAAAACGTTTATAGAATTCTATAATAAACTAACATTTGAGCAGCAATATGAGTTATGTAGTTTTCCGGAACAACTTGTATTGTGGGCATTTACGGTTGCAGATATGATAGATGAATACACAAACATAAAAACGATTGACCTCATTTATTCAACAAGCGGACCATATTCCGACCATATGGCGGCATATTATATAAATTTGCTCCACAACAAACCATGGGTTGCGGATTTTCGTGACGAATGGAGCAATAATCCTACGATGTGGCAAAGCGGAGATACATTGAGATTTCGCATGTGCCGTGATGTTGAGAAAGCAATTATCAACACAGCAACGAAAGTTATATGTGTCACGAAGCGAAGCCTTGATAATTACCTGCAACTCGGTTTTCCGTCTGATAAGCTATCGTGTATAACCAATGGTTTTGACGAAGAGGATTTTGACGGGATTGATTTGGGTGGTAACGATATTGATAGATTTATGATAGTACACAATGGACTATTATATGCCGACAGGTCACCAATGCCTGTTCTCCATGCAATCAGGAATTTAATCAAACGAGGTAAGGTTGATTCCAAGAAAATTAGATTTCATATGGGGTGTTTCGCAAACATTGATGAAAGAAATGCATTAGAACATGAAGTAAAGCGAATGGGTTTGTACACCATTGCTGTTGCAGATAACTATATGGAGCATCGTGAAAGCCTCTTATTAGCGTCAACCGCTAATGTATTAATTCTGCTGTTGGGAGCTTCAAAGGATTATGCTTCGATGTACCCGGCAAAAATATTTGAATACCTGCGGCTTAATAAACCTGTTTTAAGTTTAGGTCCGAGCGGAAGTATCGTTGAGGAGTTATTGAAAAAAACCGGTGCAGGGATAAATCTCGAGTTTTCGGATGCAGATGCCATTGAAAAAGAGATTTTGAAAAGATACCACTCATGGCACTGCAATGATGAATCAATTGTCAGAGAAAATATTGATATATCTATATTTGATAGATGTCAGCTAGTCGAAAAACATGCGGAGGTTTTTGATAGAGCAGTACAGGTTTATACATCCAAAAGTGTGTAGTTTTCGCTCTCACCGAATAATATTGACTTTGCATATGCCTGTTCGGTTTCGCTCAACATATCGAACCATGTGCTTTTTTCTGCTGCATTTGAATAAATATTTATTATAGAATGTCTAAAAGTCAACATACCGGTTACCATCTGTTGCTGCACATCAGGTGGAAGCTGTTTTTGTGAAACGTATGAGAGCATATACATGAATGTATAAAGATAGGCGTGAAACCTTTGAAATCCCCGGTGCATAATTGTTATGGAATCTCTGCGGAGTCTTCTTGTGAAAAACGGTTTTCCCAAATGCGCGGCTCGTGCTGCTTTTACTGTACATTGAAATGTGTAAAGCTCATCTCCCGGAGAGAGGTCGTTTTTAAAACATAAACCATGCGTTTTAACATGTTTTGCACTTTGAAGATACATAGTAGGAGGGACTCTAAACTCGTTGGCAGCCATCATTGAAGTGTATAATGTAAGTCCATCAGAAGTGCTGTAGTTATGCTTTCGGATGTAGTAATCTTCCGGAAAGGACCTTCGGCATTTTTCTAAATCGCTCCCATCCATATCGTAGAGAATCTTCGCATCAAAAAAGAGGATATCCAGGCTTTCCTGCTCTGACAGGTCGTAAAGCTCCTCAAGTGCAACAGCATCAAGCATATCATCATTGTCAATTATGTAGATATATTTACCCTTTGCGCGGAAAAGCCCCTCGTTATAAGATGAAGAGGTTCCGCTGTTTTCCTGTGTAAAGACCAAAACCCTTTCATCGTGTGAAGCGTACTCGTCCAATATTGACAGAGACTTATCTGTCGAACCGTCATTGATGCAGATTATTTCAATTTCACAAAGAGTCTGATTAATGATACTGTCAAGACAGTCACGCAAGTATTTTTCTGCGTTATAAACCGGTATTATTACTGAAACTTTACACATATGAACCTCGTTTCTTTCATATCACAGCTAAGAAGTGAAGACAATATTATCATACAATAACAAAGAACGCTATCCTAAGATGATTGCCGGTAAAATGAGTGGACAGGCTATTAAAAAGAATGTATAATTGCATTGTATCCAATCGCGATGTATCTCGTTCGAGAATAACCCACGGGACTGTAACGGTTTCGACGGGGGTGTGGAGGCGTGAATAGCGGGCGGAGGCGCAGTAACTCCAAAAACACTGCAACCTTATAAATTAAAGAACAACGATAACGTAGTTCTGGCAGCCGCTT
>WRDH01000048.1 GCA_009783555.1 Oscillospiraceae bacterium | reverse complement strand
TCATAGTAAAGGTGAGTTCCCGTGCTCGAAATTCTTTCCCCTGCGGGTAATCCCGAGGGTGTTGTCGCAGCCGTTCAAAACGGAGCCGACGCTGTATATCTTGGTTTTTATGAGTTTAATGCATGTTTGGATGCACAGAACTTTACATATGACGAATTCGGACGAGCTCTTGAATACTGCCGCATACGCGGTGTAAAAACATACCTGACCCTCAACGCTCTCGCAACGGACCATGAGCTTCCCGTAATTGCGCAACAAGCCAAGGAAGCCAGCCGCTACGGTGTTGACGCTATCATAGTTTCTGATTTAGGTGTTATGCAAGCCGTGAAAGAAGCTACTCCCGGAATACCGATACACGCAAGCACACGGATGAGCATACATAACCTTGAAGGGGTAAAGATGGCGGCTGCAATGGGTTTTTCCCGTGTTGTTGCAGCGCGCGAGCTATCGCGCAAAAAGCTGATACATATTTGCCGGTACTCTCCGATTGAAATAGAAGTTATCGTCCACGGCACACTTTGTATGAGCTATTCCGGGCAATGCTACATGAGCGGATTAATGGGAGACCACAGCAATAACAGGGGTCAATGCTCACAACCATGCCAGCGCAACTACAGCACTGCCGGACATACCATAACACATCCGCTCGGGTTAAAGGATAGTTGTCTTGTCCGTTATTTATCTGATCTTGATGCAATAGGTGTAAGCAGTATAAAAATTGAAGGGCGTTCGAAGCGTCCGGAGTATGCCGCACTTGTAACCGGTATATATTCAAGAGCAATACGAGGAGAAAAAGCTCCAACACAGGAAAGCATAAAAATGCTGCAAAGATCATTCTCACGACAAGGATTTACAGATGGTTTTTATACCGACCGCCGGGAGAAAGATATGCTCGGAATACGCGAAGAAGACAAAAGGTCGGATACAGTATTGTTTGCGGCAACCCGCAAGAGTTATTTAAACGGCGAATATCAGCGTGTGCCGATTCGATTTGTGGGCTCTGTACAAAACGGCAAGCGTATAAAGCTTGCAGCGGCAGATGACAGGAAAAACTCGGCAGTTGTTTACGGACCGTACCCGGAAAAAGCGTTTCATAAAGCAATAACAAGTGCTTCTTTGCAAACGCAGTTACACAAAACAGCCGGCACACCATTTGTCTGCATGGGCGTTAGAAGTATGATTGACCGGGGCTTAACTATCCCGATGTCGTCATTTAACGAAATGCGCCGTGAGGTTTTCGCTGAGATCCTGGAACAACGAAAGCCGACACATATGAGGGTCGAAGGTGAATATATTCCAAGCAGATACCACTTTGAGAATGCAAATCATGATGATTACAAACCGGCAAAAACTACTCCGCCTGCAATAACCGTTGCATTGTCCGGACTGGAACAATTTTCTAAAGAACTTGAGCAACTGTGTCCCCGGATTATATATATCCCGATTACGGAATTCGACTATGAATCCCCCAAACTTCATGAAGTTATCAAAAGCGAAAACACCACCATTGCCGTTTCTTTGCCGAGGATATTTCACGACAGTGAGAGAAAGCGAATCGCCGGAATGCTCAATAAAGCAGCAAAACTCGGAGTTAGTAATGCACTTGTCAGTAATATAGGACATATACAGTTTGCTAAAAGGCACGGTATGACAGTCCGGGGTGATTTTGCGTTTAATGTATACAACTCAGAAACGCTTTATGTTCTTCAAAAACTTGGAATTAAATCGGCAACCCTGTCGTTTGAACTGCCGCTGAGCGAAATCCGTGAGATTTCAAAGCCCATAGACACGGAACTAATTACATACGGACGTTTGCCGTTGATGATAACTGAAAATTGTATTGTACGAAACAGCACCGATGCGTGTACATGCGACAGTTTCACAGGGTTGGTAGATGAGCATGGAGCCGTTTATCCTGTGATGCCGGAGTTTGGATGCCGCAATGTTTTACTTCATTCCAAAAAATTATTAATGGCAGATAAGCGCCGTTCAATATCATCTCTGGGAATCTGGGCAGAGCGGCTAAACTTCACTACAGAAAACGCAATAGAGTGCGTTACGGTAACTAAACGCTTTATGGGGCTAAGCGATTACAAACCTCCCGGCTTCACCCGCGGGATGTATTACAGGGCAAGTGATCAATGAGCAGTGGTCAAGAGATAGGGGAGTTTAAATGAAAAAAGTATTGCTTACGAAAAGATCGATAATTATAGCTTCTATATCGTTGTTTTTGGCATTGGTAACACTTGTTTCCGCAATAGCATTTAGCAGCGCAGGTCCGGTAACCGGAGTGGCAAACACTATTACCAGACCGGTCAGAGCACTTTCATCAACGGTTGCCCGGACATTCGGCAATATATTTGCATCGATTTACAGATATGAAGAGCTGGAAAACCGTTACGAAGAGTTGTTGCGCAGTTACGTCCGGCTTCAGATGGATGTTATTGACACCGCTGCAATAGTCGAAGAAAATGAGTCGCTGCGGATGCAGCTCGACCTTCGCGACCGCAATCCGAATATGAGGTTGGAACAGGTCACTCTCGAGAGCATGAACAGCGATAACTGGACTTCGACATTTACAATTAACAGAGGGTACGCTAACTCCGAGGTCAGGCAAGGAACACCTGTTTCTACAGAATATGGCGTACTCATCGGACAAGTGTCTGAAGTGGGGGCAACTTCTTCAGTCGTTATAACTGTGCTTGATACGAAATTTTCCGCTGCTGCATTTGTCGGTGGGGATACACGCGAGGATGCGGATGGAACGGTTACGGTCAAAGGCGATTTTTTACAAATGCGAAACGGGTTGTTAATAATCGACCATATTGACGATGACCTTAACATTTTGACCGGAGCATCTGTATTTACTTCAGGTTTGGGCGGGGTTTTCCCTTCCGGATTACATGTGGGTGAAGTTGTAGCCGTAGATACACATGCAAACGGGATTGGCCGTTATGCCACTGTAAGGCCTTCACGTGATATAGAAACCGTTCAAAATATCTTTATTATAATCGACTTTGAAAATCCAGAATAATGAATGTGGTGTATTAATAGTAAATGAAAAAGAAATCACTGATAATATTAATACTTCTCCATTCATTGCTGTTGATGGTTGTTTATGTTTTCCAAGGTATGATTTTCCCGTTTATGAGGCTTAACGGATTGGTTCCGTTGCTTCTACCAACTGCTGCCGCAGGAGTTGCACTTTATGAAGGGCGGGATATCGGAGGAATTACGGGACTGTTTGCAGGAATATTGTGTGATATATCATTTAACCAGCCTGTTGGTGTTTTTACGGTTTTTTTAACAATAACCGGACTTGTTGTAGGGGCACTTGCAGATACGATAGTTCTTCGCGGATTTATCACATATTACATCATTACCGGTATTGTGCTGGTGGTCTCCGTTTTTGTACAAGTCTTTCCGTTTCTTATAATCTTAGATAATAATATTACTATATTTACGCTGTTACCGACAGCAATTGAGCAAACAATATACTCTCTGATCCTGGCACTTCCGATATGGTTCTTTATAAGAGCACTCGGCAACTGGACAGACAAGCTGAAAGGATAGAAGTTTCAATGCAAAAGATGTACAAACCGGCGAGAATAGGCCTTTTGATTGCAGTTCTTGCTGTTATGCTAACGGTTTATGTATCCGCTTTATTCGTGATTCAGGTATATGATCAGATTGGAGCAGATGAAGGGCAATCACCTCAGAGGATCATAACCAGAAGAACCACACTTAATGCTGCGCGTGGAAACATTTACGACCGCAACGGAGTATTACTGGCATCCGGCAGACCTTCATATAACATTAAAATCGACCGCCGTGCGTTGCTTCTCTCCCCAAACCCGAACGAAACTATACAAACCCTTATACATGCAGCGATAGACAGAGGCTTAAGTTACTCGGATACATTCCCTGTGACCCGCGGAGCACCCTTTGAATTTCTTAACATGTCCGCAACACAACGAAGCCGGCTCGATCAATACAAGGAGTATTTTAATATAGATCCCGATATCTCTGTATCGGAGCTTTTGGCATGGATGCGCGATCACTACAAAATAGACTATACTATTGGAATTTTGGAAGCCAGGCTCATAATCGGAGTCCGCTATGAGCTTGAGGTCAGAGCAATAGTTCACGCAATACGACCTTATAATTTTCTCACTGATGTTGAAACTGATTTTGTATCATACCTTGAAGAGCAGGGATTGATTGGAGTTTACGCAGAGAGCACTTTTGTAAGGGAGTATCATACGTCCAGTGCAGCTCATATTATCGGCTATACCGGGTTGATGACAGCCGAAGAATATGAGGTTTACAGAGATCTCGGTTATCCAATGGATGCGATTGTCGGCAAAATTGGCGCAGAGCTTGCGTTTGAAGAGTACTTACACGGCTCTTCCGGAGAAATGGTTACAAGATTAACCGAAGACGGAACAGTAATAAGCGTAGAAGTTACAAGTGACCCGGAACCCGGCATGCATGTGTCTTTGACGCTTGACCTTGACTTGCAAATTGTAACTGAGCACGCCTTGCGAACACATATAGACAGGGTTAATCTCACCCGTGAACAGCTTCGTTTGAATGCAGACGACGATGAGGAGGAAGACAATACTATTCGAGGTGGAGCTGTAGTTGTCACTAATGTAAATACCGGCGAGGTACTTGCATCTGCTACATATCCGACGTTTAATCTCCAAACATTATCGGAGGATTGGTTGTTTTTGAATACAAATCCGAATAACCCCATGCTTAACAGAGCAACGCACGGCAGATACATCCCCGGCTCTACATTTAAAATGGCAACGGCACTGGCGGGTCTTCGGCATATTCCGCGTTTCGGCAATAATAAGTATTATCCGATATATGACGAGGGTTCTTTCACAAGATATGCCGATGCAGGGGAAGGATTTGTAGCGAACTGCTGGATATTTAATCGCGAGCGCGTCACACACGGCTGGGTTCATCTTACACAAGCGTTGGAATGTTCCTGCAACTACTATTTCATTCAAATGGCGGACTGGTTGCCGGGCGGAGGTCCCGAGGCAAGAGCAAACTTAATTGCAGAAGCAGCTATGGATCTTGGTCTTGGTGTCAGGACGGGGCTGGAAATTTCTGAAAGCACAGGGAGACTCGCTACCAGAGAAGCAAGGGAAGCAGCGACAGGATATTCCGGATGGTATGCCGCTGATACTATAATGGCAGGTTTTGGACAAGGCGAGAGCCGTTTTACACCCGTACAGCTTGCTAATTATGCCGCAACGATAGCAAATGGCGGAACCTTGCATTCGATGACGCTTCTGCGTATGATAAGATATTCTGACTTTTCCGGAATATATAAAACAAGTGAAACCGAGGTTCTCAATGTGATAGAAGAAACCGAGTTTATCGAATGGATTCAAGAAGGAATGGTTTTGGCATCTACGGGCAGAAACGGTACGGCGAGGCGTTTGTTCAGAGATTTTCCGATATTGGTTGCATCTAAAACGGGTACCGTGCAGATTGAGGGTCGCGCGTTTAACGATGGTGTTTTTGTTTGTTATGCCCCGGCTGATAACCCGGAAATAGCAATATCCGTAGTAGTTGAAAAAGGCGGTTCCGGTTCCGAGGTTATGGATATAGCCTATACCATTTTAAGACACTTCTTCCTGACACAAAGCACGTTTATGGCAGTACCTTATGGCGGATTAGTGCCGTAGCGGACAAATGGCAAATAATAAATGACAAATGATAAATAATAAGTAAGAAGTATAGAAACGGGATTATAGATGCGAAGCAATATTTTTATTAAAGGTGCTCGTGAGAACAATCTTAAGAACATTGATTTAGAGATTCCGCGTGATAAGCTGGTTGTTATGACAGGGATTTCCGGGAGCGGCAAATCATCTCTTGCGTTTGATACAATTTATGCCGAGGGTCAAAGGCGTTATGTCGAGTCACTCTCGGCTTATGCACGTCAGTTTCTCGGTCAGATGGAGAAGCCGGATATAGACTATATCGAAGGGTTATCGCCTGCCATTTCTATCGACCAGAGAACAACAAGCCGGAACCCCCGCTCAACTGTAGGTACAGTCACGGAGATATATGATTATCTGCGTCTTTTGTGGGCAAGAATCGGTATTCCACACTGTTATATATGCGGTAAGGAAATAAAGCAGCAGTCCGTTGATCAAATTGTTGATAGTGTTATGACCTTACGCGAGGCGACAAGAATACAAATAATGGCTCCTGTTGTGCGCACGCGTAAGGGTGAGTTTCAGAAGGTATTTGAAGATGCAAGGAAAAGCGGATATGTCAGAGCAAGAGTAGACGGAAGTATTTACGATTTATCCGAAGAAATAAAGCTTGATAAAAATAAAAAGCATAATATTGAAATCGTTGTTGACCGGCTTGTGATAAAAGAAGATATTGTCCGCCGCCTCACAGATTCAATCGAAACGGCTCTGTCGCTTGCAGGCGGAATACTGATTGTTGATATAGTTGACGATGAACGGGAGCTGTTATTCTCGCAAAATTACTCATGTGAAGAGTGTGGGATATCTATGGAAGAACTTACACCCCGGTTATTTTCGTTTAATAACCCGTATGGTGCGTGCCAAAAATGTACAGGTCTTGGCACACAGCTTCGTGTTGACCCTGCTCTGATTATACCAAACCCGTCTATGTCAATCGAGGATGGAGGTATTTCCGCTTCCGGCTGGGGTAATGTCAAAAATGACGGTATTGCGAAAATGTACTTTGAAGCTCTCGCAAAAAGATATAGATTCAAACTCTCTACACCGATCAAAGAACTTCCGGAAGCGATAATGGATATTATTCTTTATGGCACAAATGGTGAGAAGCTGCAGCTTTATTATGACCAGCCAAGAGGCAAGGGAATCCTTACCCAGCCTTTTGAAGGTATTGTCAAAAATATAGAAAGACGCTACAAAGAAACGCAGAGCATGTCGATGCGGTGGGAGCTTGAAAGCTATATGGCGGAGCACCCCTGTCCCGAATGTGACGGAAAACGCTTAAAAAAAGAAGTTTTGGCGGTTACGGTAGGCGGTATAAATATTGCAGCACTAACAGCTAAGTCTATTTCAAGAACTATGGAGTTTATTGACGGTCTTAAGCTTTCCGAAAAGGAAGAAATGATAGCTCATCGTATTCTGAAGGAGATACGCGAGCGGTTGGGATTTTTACAAAGCGTAGGTTTGGAGTATTTAACTCTCAGCCGTCAGGCAGGAAGCCTGTCGGGCGGTGAAAACCAACGAATACGTCTTGCGACACAAATCGGTTCATCGTTAATGGGTGTGCTGTATATTCTTGATGAGCCTTCAATTGGGCTTCATCAGCGAGATAATATCAAGCTTTTGAATATGTTGTGCAGACTGCGCGATTTAGGGAATACATTGCTGATTGTTGAGCACGACGAAGAAACCATGCTTGCTGCTGATTATATTGTGGATATAGGACCGGGAGCCGGGGTTCACGGCGGTGAAATCGTATGCGCAGGCACTGCCGATGATATAATGTCGTGTGAAAAATCCATTACAGGAAAATATCTGAGCGGATCAAGAAAAATACCCGTTCCCCGGTCGAGAAGGAAAGGCAACGGGAAAGCTTTGACAATAATCGGAGCGGGCGAAAACAACCTTAAAGACCTGACTATTTCTATTCCGCTGGGCATGATGACAGCAGTGACCGGTGTTTCCGGAAGCGGCAAGTCGTCTTTTGTCAACGAGGTTGTATATAAAGCACTGGCATCAGAGCTTAACGGTGCAAAAACACGTCCGGGAAAACATGACTCTATACAAGGCATGGAGTTTCTCGACAAGGTAATAGATATTGACCAATCTCCGATTGGACGTACACCCCGCTCAAATCCTGCGACATATACCGGAGTGTTCGGTGATATCCGTGATTTATTTGCTTCGACGCAAGATGCGCGTGCACGGGGTTATAAAGCGGGACGGTTTTCTTTTAATGTCCGTGGGGGGCGTTGCGAATCCTGTTCCGGCGATGGTCTGTTAAAAATCGAAATGCACTTTTTGCCGGACATTTATGTTCCGTGTGATGTTTGTAAAGGAAAGCGTTACAACCGCGAAACACTTGAAGTTCGGTATAAAGGTAAGAATATCCATGAAGTCTTGGAAATGACTGTTGATGAAGCTTTGGATTTTTTTGAAAATCTGCCGAAAATCAGACAGAAGCTGATAACTCTTACCGAAGTCGGACTTGGTTACGTCAAGCTCGGGCAGCCTTCAACGACTTTATCCGGAGGTGAAGCACAGCGTGTTAAACTTTCGACAGAGCTGAGCAAACGCTCAACAGGCAATACATTTTATGTGCTGGACGAACCTACAACAGGGCTGCATACCGCTGATGTTCACAGGTTGATTGACGTACTCAACAGGCTGACAGATGCAGGTAACACTGTTGTGGTTATTGAACACAATCTTGACGTAATAAAAACAGCGGATTATGTAATAGACCTGGGTCCCGAAGGCGGCGATGCCGGCGGAGAACTCCTCTTCGAAGGCTCCCCCGAGGACGCTGTGAATTGCGAGAGAAGCTATACAGGGCATTATTTGAAGAGAGTGCTTAGATAAATTGAAAATGGAAAATGGAAAGTTGAAAATTCCATTATGGCAAACTAAATCTAATATGAAGATAGTTCAAATTATCCATTAGCGTCCGGTTGGTAATTGCCAGATATAATGAGGATACTCGCCAACATATTTGGCTTCTTTAATTTTCAATTTTCAATTAATAAAAGGGATTTGTAAAATGGAATTTGATGCTGGTTTTTATGACATTGCCGTAATAGGAGCGGTGCATGCCGGTATTGAGGCTGCCCTTGCTTCCGCTCGCCTTGGAATGAAAACTATCTGTTTTGCCATAAATCTTGATGCTGTCGGCAATTTGCCTTGTAACCCCAATATCGGCGGCACGGGTAAAGGACATCTCGTACGTGAACTCGACGCACTTGGCGGAGAAATGGCAAAGTGCGCCGACAAGGCCTGCATACAATTTCGTATGCTCAACCGCAGCAAAGGCCCCGCAGTACACTCCCTGCGCGCACAAGCTGACAGACGCAGGTATCAGGAGATAATGAAGCATACGCTGGAGCGGCAGGAGAATTTGACGTTAAGGCAAGCGGAGATTGTTGACATTGCAAGACAGGGGGACGGTTCGTCTGCAAGACAGGGGGACGGTTCGTCTGCAAGACAGGGGGACGGTTCGTCTGTCTTTATCCCTCGGATAAAGATAGAGGGACCGTCCCCATGCCTTGCCGTCAAAACCCACACAGGAGCAATCTTCCACTGCCGCGCCGTCATCATCTGCACCGGCACATGCCTTGCCGGTACTACAATTGTTGGTGAGGCTATACAAGAAGGTGGACCTGACGGGATGTTTGCCTCCACTGTTCTTGCTCAGCGTTTGCGTGAATTAGGGCTGCGTTTTCAACGCTTTAAGACGGGCACTCCGGCGCGTGTCAATGCCCGCAGTATAGATTTTTCAAAATTGGAAGAGCAATTCGGGGATGAACCTCCGCCGTCTTTTTCCTTTGAACCTGAAGTAACACCTGTTAATCGTATTTCTTGTTATCTTACTTATACAAATGAAAAAACGCATGAGATTATTCGCAAAAATCTGCACAGAAGTCCTATGCATTCCGGTGCCATTGACGGTACGGGTGCAAGGTATTGTCCTTCTATCGAAGATAAGATTGTGCGTTTTGCGGATAAAAAAAGGCATCAGATATTTCTTGAACCCATGGGGCTTGATACTGAAGAAATCTACTTGCAGGGCTTTTCTTCCTCAATGCCCGAGGATGTGCAGATAGAAATGATCCGCTCAGTGCCGGGACTTGAAAATGCGGAAATTATGCGTCCCGCTTACGCTATTGAATATGACTGTGTTGACCCTCTGGAGCTTCTGCCTACTTTGGAATCAAAAAAAATCCCGGGACTTTATGGTGCAGGACAGTTCAACGGCACAAGTGGATACGAAGAAGCCGCTGTTCAAGGTTATGTTGCAGGTGTAAATGCTGTGCTCAAGTTGAAGGGTGAAGAACCGCTAATTATCAGCCGAAATGACGGCTACATCGGCACGCTTATCGATGACCTTGTTACTAAGGGAACAAATGAGCCGTATCGTATGATGACATCACGAACCGAGCATAGGTTATTACACAGACAAGACAATGCGGATATAAGAATGTCACATTTCGGCAACCGCGTAGGTCTAATTTCGGATGAACGACATGAGCGGGTTCTTAATAAGTACATGGAAGTAGAACGCGAAATAGAAAGACTCGAAACAACTTTTCTTCCGCCATCGGAGGAGCTACAAAGCTTATTGGCATCACATGACATGCCAAATGCAGAAGACGGTATAAGTCTTGCTTCACTGTTGAGGCGTCCGGTAATAACGTATAGTGATATTGTTGGATTGGAGGGGGCAAGACAGGGGGACGGTTCATCTGTCTTGTTGCCAACATTGAAGAAAAGTGGCTCTATTTGTGTTGACAAGACAGATGAACCGTCCCCCTGTCTTGCTCCCACCCCCGAAATCGCTGAACAAGTGGAAATCTCTATAAAGTACGCAGGCTACATCGCACGCCAACAGCGTCAGCTTGAAGAACTACAACGAATGGAAAATCACAAAATCCCTGATGACATTGATTATAACTCACTTGAAGCTCTGCGAATAGAGGCACGGCAAAAGTTGAATGCCGTGAGACCGCAAAACCTGGGGCAAGCCACCAGAATATCAGGCGTCTCCCCCGCCGACGCCGCCGCACTCATGGTATATTTAAAAAATCGATGTTAATGCAGGACAGATGAACCGTCCCCCTGTCCTGCGAGCCCCTGTCTTACGAACTCAGCCGGTTTGTTCCCAGACGAGGGTCTGGATTCTGTTTTATATTACCCTGGCGGTATTTTCCACGTCGCGGACTCCTCTGAAGTAGGAGTCCGTTTCTTCAGATATAATAAACGAAATATCCCTATCCAATCGCGATACTCTGGTTACGGATTCCAATATGTTTCGTGTCCGTTCAATATCATGAGCGGTTGCCGGTCCCATTTCAATCACATCGTCACCAAAAGCAATTGTGATTCCCGGGTCATCTACTATGTACCAAGTTTCAATTGCTTCTATATTCATAGGAATTCTAAACCAGGTACTACTATCCTTTAAATCAATAATATCCGGCATATAGAACTCGCGGATAAACGACCATGCAACTTCCGGATGCTCTGTTGTAGATGATATTGCAAAACTGTTATCAAATCTCATTGAATTACCTACTCCGTCACGAACAGGGAATCCTATAGGCACCGCATTAATGAAATAAAAATCAAATAACTGCATAACGTTCGGGCGTGATAAAGTTTGCCAACTCATTAATTGTTGCCTTTGCGCTATCCACTCTTTCTCGCTTATAATATCCCCGAGATGGGAATAATCAACCGGAGCATAAATTTTAACTATTTCCAATAGCCTTCGGAACTCATGTGTATCAAAGTAAGCAGTTCCGGTTGACCAGTCAATAAAATCATCAATCAAGAATGTGAGCATATTGTATAACAAGCTTTCTTGTAATATAGTAGGACCGAGAATAAAACCATCAAAATTCAACCTGTCAAACAAAGCAAGCATTTCATCAAATGTCCACCCCATTTTAGTGCCTAAAAGCCCTGCATCCCCGACTGCAACATCAATCGTAAACCAATAAGGCAGTTCATAAAGCGAATCCCCTTCAGATATCGCATAAAGTATATTTGGTAGAAAACTCTCTCTGCCAAGCTCAAAATCCTCATCCAGAAATGTATACAGGTCAGCTAAAAATCCTCTTGCCGCCAGTCGGTGAGGAGGTATTCCTATACGCAAGGGACACCATGGATCACCAAACAACATAATATCAGGCACCTGTCCAATCGCAATTTCTGTAAGTAAAACAGGAATGTCGGTTGGACTTATTGAACGCATTTCTATGCGGTAATCATCATTATTTCTATTAAAATCCATGATTGCTGCACCGACGAGCGGGTCAATCTCCGATGAATAAACAAGTGACAGTACATTTTTTGTATCCGATTCAATGTAACCACCTTCGCCATTTTCATTGGATACAATATGCCCGGACATCGGTCTTACGTATAGAACGTCACCGCCGGATACACTTAGTAAGAATCTGTTTTCCTCAATGTGAGTAATACGCATTACTGCTCCGAATATACCCAATTGCGAATACTCAAATAATTTTGTTAGTATATTCTCGTTTATGTCATACCTGTATAGAGCCAAACCGGAGTCAAAAAATATCGCCCCGCCTGTGCCTGAAAAAACACGCCGAAACCAAACCGGTAGCTCTATTGTTTCATCCCACGCTTCGTTTTCAACATCAATCACCTTCAGAGTTGATGACATTGAATCACCCAGAAGCACAAGAGGTGTATCATCGTCCGTAATGACAACTCCTCTAATATTATAATTACCTGATATGGTGAAAAGAGAATCCCCGGAACTCGAAATTACACTAACCCCGCTATATGTTTGCAAGGTTTCATTGAACACCTGCCAGGCAGCATAAATCCTGCTCTTTGAATCAACATCTGCAGACACAACCTGCAAATCCGGCTCATCAAGAAACCCCAAATCGATATCAGGCAACTCCTCTGTCTCTTGAAAGTTTAGCGGCACACCATAATCAGCATCCGGGTCGTAAACATCGGCCTCAAACTGAATATTCGACTCCCTCAACTGAACTTCTGCTCTTGTTTCGGGGGCTTCATTTTTGCAGGCTATTAGACTCACTGCTGAAAGCAGCAAAAATATTAACGTAATGCGAGGTCTTGTCATACTTGATTCCTTTCGTTTTAGTTCTTGAATCTGCTTCATAGTGTATCATATACGATTCACTAGTAATACTCAAGAGTAGGTGAAAATATCACAAAAGAAATAAAAAATATTTTGCGCCATAGCTTTCTGCTTAAGGTATTGTTCAAGCTGTTAACACAAGAGAACTGTCCCCCTGTGTTACCCCTGTGTTAAATACCACCTTTCTATATTAGTAAGGACAAGACAGTTGACCTGTCCCCCTGTCTTTTGATACAATACTCACATGACGAAAATCGGCAGCATTACAATCAACTCAAAGCTTGCTCTTGCTCCAATGGCGGGGGTCACAGACCTTGCTTTCCGGACAATATGCCGCGAGCTTGGAGCAGGACTTACTTACACGGAGATGGTCAGTGCCAAAGCTCTTGTCTATCAGGACAGTAAAACGCGAAGCCTTTTGGAGATTGGGGAAAATGAGCATCCTGTAGGAGCACAGATTTTTGGCAGTGATATTGGTTGTATGGCAGAGGGTGCTGCGCTCGCACTTGAAATATCCGGAGCTGATTTTATAGATATCAATATGGGTTGTCCCGTAGGCAAAGTCGTAAAAAGCGGCGATGGCAGCGCATTGATGAAAGACCCCGACAATGCAATGAAGATAATAGAAACGGTTACAAAAGCTATACATACGCCGGTCACTATCAAAATACGAAAAGGCTGGGACAAGGGTAACGTCAACGCTGTGGAATTTTCTAAAATGGCAGAGCAAGCAGGAGCTTCCGCAATCGGAGTTCATGGCAGAACACGGACACAGATGTACTCAGGAAAAGCAGATTGGGATATAATACGGGAAGTAAAACGTGCCGTAAGCATTCCTGTATTAGCAAACGGAGATATTTTCAGTGCCGAAGATGCAGCAAAGATATTAAAGTATACCGATGCTGATATAGCAATGGTTGCAAGAGGTGCAATAGGTGATCCGTGGCTCTTTATGCAAGCGACTGCTCTATTAATGGGAGAATACATTCCCAAAAAACCACCCGTTGGTAAACGAGCCGAAACAGCACTCCGGCAGTTTGAGATTGCCGCCAAACAAAAGGGTGAGCGTATTGCTTGCCTCGAAGCGAGAAAACACTATACATGGTATTTGCGGGGTGTACCGCATTCGGGATATTTTAAAGAAAAAATATCAAAAGCAGAGACAATGGATGATTTACGCAGCATTACAGCAGGTATACAAAGGGAACTATGAACATAGACGTCGAAAAAGAGATAATTGAACGAGTCCTTGGCGGTGATAAAAATGCGTTTGAAGGTTTGGTTCTGGAAAACCAAAAAAACGTATATAATCTCGCGCTAAAAATGACCCGAAACGAAGAAGACGCGCTTGATGTTTCACAAGAAGCGTTTGTTAAAGCATATCGGCAACTCCGCAACTTCAGAGGTGACAGCCGGTTTTCCGTATGGCTTTACAGGCTTACATATAATCTGTGCATTGATTTTCTGAGGAAAAAACCAAAAACTAATATGGTTTCTCTTAGTTATGATGATGACAGCGGCGATACAGCACCTCTCGAAATTCCTGACCTGCGCAGCCTGCCGGAGGATAGCACAATCCGAAATGAACTGCGAAAAGGAATAACAGAGAGTATTAAAGAGCTTCCGCTTAAGCACCGGGAAGTAATAGTTATGCGCGAAATATCGGACATGAGTTATGATGATATTGCGACAACTTTGAAAATAAATGTGGGTACTGTCAAGTCCCGGCTCGCCAGAGCACGCTTAAAACTCATAGATATTCTCAAGGAAAAGGGAACTTTTCCGGACAATTACCGTCTAAAAATGCAAAAGGAGGTGGAGCAAGATGAAAACTAACTGCATTGGAGTCGCTGAATTACTGTGCGCATATGCAGACGGCGAACTCGAAAAATCAAAGATTCATATTGTGGAAGACCATCTCCTCATTTGTGAAAATTGCTCCGCCATTCTAAAGCTATATAGAGAGATTTCAACTGCTATTGACGATACAAATGTACCTGCACCCGAAATTTTGCGTCCCGGCGTGATGAACAGGATTCAACACGAAGAAATATATACCGACACAGAAAAAGTAAAAAAGCGCAAACAATATCATTTTATACTAACCAGATTTGCACCTGTTGCAGCGTGCCTGATAATAGGCTTGGTTATATGGCAACCATGGAGGAACTATCTCGATATGTCGAGCGAAAGCGCTATGCCTGCTGCGCCAATGGCTGAGCCTGCGTTTGACTTAATGCAAATCGCGCCGGACTCCGACGCATCTGACTTTGGTGTTTCTCCGGAAGATACAAGTATTGCCATTGACGCAGATACGGGCGGAGACGCTGCGGGAGGAAATAGTCTTGTTGATGACGATTTTGAATCAGACGGGTTTTACCGGATATTCACAGATCAAGATAATGAACTCCTTCAGGAGCATATAAACGGTGCATATGCGGAAATAATTATTACAGGCGAGCTTCCCGCACTACTGGAAAGCTACATGCCGCAAGCCTTCGGACCCTGGTTCGAGTGGGATATAGTCTTCGAAATCCCGAGCACAGAAATCCCGGTACTCCTGGATGAACTCGAAAACCGCGAAGAGTTTACAATAAATCGCAATGAACAAAACGCAAACAGCTTGTATGTTATGGTGTTTTTCTCGTTCGGAGATTAGGGCAAAAATAAGAGTGATAGGAAAATCCGGCGCGCAGTCGGGTATGGTTAAATAAAAGGAGAGTCAAACGGAATAATTAATTGGATTGTCTCACAGCGAAACTTTAGTGTAATATATGTCTGTCATGACGAGCGCGGTTCTGACAGGCATATTCCTTTACATATTTGCATTTGTAATTTGCAAATTGTATGTTATAATGTCCCCACGTCATTAGCGAAATCAAAGATTCCGATGGCTGAGGGGACATTGAAACGCTTGATTTTATGGCTGCGCACGGCGCAGGTATATTGTTCTCTTGTTATAATAATACTTCACTGCTATAGACCGGAGAGAATAAATGGGAAAAATTATTGCTGTTGCCAACCAAAAAGGCGGGGTTGGGAAGACTACGACTTGTGTAAGTCTTTGTGCTGCTCTTACTGAATTGGGAGCTAATGTTTTGCTTTGCGATATGGATCCGCAGAGTAATGCCACATCCGGAATGGGTGTCAATAAAGACAAGAATATGTATAATATGTACAGTGTTCTAATAGATGGCGTGGATGCAAAAAGAGCAATCCATAAAACTCCGTATGGACATTTATTACCGTCAAGCAGCATTATGTCGGGTGCAGGCGTTGAGCTTGTAATGATGGATTCACGTAACTATGTACTTAAAAATGTTCTTGAAAAAATCGCCGATGACTTTGACTTCATTTTTGTTGATTGCCCGCCGTCATTGGAAATGCTTACACTAAACTCGCTGTGTGCCGCAGGAACGGTGCTAATACCAGTACAATGCGAATATTTTGCGTTAGAAGGGCTCAAAGACCTTATGACAACGATACGTATGACAAAAAAGGCGTTTAACCCCGAGCTTGAAATCGAAGGTGTATTGCTTACAATGTATGATTCGCGTACGAATTTATCCGCTCAGATAGCTACGGAGATTAAAAAACACTTCAAGGAGAAAACCTATAATATATCAATTCCCAGAAGTGTGCGTATTGCGGAAGCTCCCAGTCACGGAAAGCCGATTACAGAATATGACAGAGCATCGCGGGGAGCACAAACATATCAGGATTTGGCAAGGGAGTTCTTAAAAAGAAACAACTATATTGTAAAGGAGGTTAGTGCGGTATGAGTAAAAAAGGTCTTGGGAAAGGACTTGGCGCATTGTTTGGTGATGCCGCTGACGAAACTGCTTCGCACGATTTTGAATACCTTCCTATACAGCGTATAGAGCCAAATCAAGACCAGCCCCGTACTATCTTTGAGGAAGAAGAAATCAATACTCTTGCCGATTCTATGCGTGTACATGGCGTACTTTCACCAATAATGGTGCGAAGGGTCGAAGGCGGTTTTTATCAGATAATAGCAGGTGAGCGCAGATGGCGTGCAGCACGAGAAGCCGATCTTGATCAAATCCCCGCAAGAATCGTCATTGCTGATGACAAAGAAGCACTCGAGCTTGCAATGGTTGAAAATCTTCAGCGAGTAGATTTACCTCCTTTAGATGAAGCTCGCGGATATAAAGCCCTGATGGAAAATTTTAATATGACACAGGAAGAAGTCGCGCACAGGATGAGCAAGTCGCGTCCGGCGGTTGCAAACTCACTAAGGTTGCTCTCCCTGCCTGATGAGTTAAAAGAACTTATTTTGCGAAATGAACTGTCCGCAGGAAGTGCCAGAGCACTACTTGCACTCAAGAGTGAAGACCGTATGAAAGACGCCGCAAAACTTGTAGTCAGCAACGATATGAGCGTTCGGGAAGTTGAAGCTCTTGTGAGAAGGCTTGGCAAAGAAAAACCAACCCGTTCAAAACAGTCTGTTATTGAAGTAAATTACCTACTCGACGCACAAAACCGTTTAACTTCCGCAATGGGAAGGCGTGTAACAATAAAACAGAGCAGAGGCAAAGGAAAAATCGAATTGGAATATTACGATACGGAAGACTTTGATGTTCTTTTTGATTTATTACTTTCAAGCGATGGAAGTGAGGCATACAAGGATGATTGATATTAAACTGATACGTGAAGCACCTGAAGTAATAAAACAGAGCCTTTTAAAAAAAGGCGCAGATTGCGGTGCAGAAATTGACAGGATACTTGAGCTTGATTCACAGCGACGTGCTTTGATTACCGAAAGTGAAACCGATAAAGCCGAGCAAAATAAGGCTTCTAAGTTAATCCCTCAGATAAAAAAAGAAGGCGGCGATGTTTCTGATGAAATTAAGCGCTTAAATGCACTTAGAGAGAGGATTCGCGCTGTCGAAATTGAGCTGCGCGCTGTCGAAAGCGAACTTGAAGACCTTATGCTGGGCTTGCCAAATCCTCCCGATGACGATGTTGTTGCAGGGGGTAAAGAAAATAACGAGCCGCTCAGATATTTCGGAGAACCGCATAAATTCGATTTTGAACCAAAAGACCACATGGAGTTATGTGCCAAGCTTGGTCTTATCGACTACACTCGCGGCGTAAAGCTCGCCGGTAGCGGTTTCTGGATGTATACCGGGCTTGGAGCACGGTTGGAATGGGCGTTGCTTAACTATTTTATTGACGCTCATGTTGCCGACGGGTACGAATTTATGCTCGTACCGCATATGCTTGAGTTCGAATGCGGACTGGCAGCGGGTCAGTTCCCGAAATACGCAGATGAGGTCTACAAGATTGCAAATCCGACCGATGACCGGATTCATTATATGTTGCCCACTGCAGAAGCTGCACTTGCTTCCGTTCATCGTGATGAAATATTATCGGAGGCTGATTTACCGAAAAAATACTTCTCATATACACCATGCTTCCGTCGTGAAGCAGGTACATATGGAGCGGATGAACGAGGTATGGTGAGAGGGCATCAGTTTAACAAGGTTGAGATGTTCCAGTATACAACTCCTGAAGGTTCGCCTGCCGCTTTTGACGAGCTGGTCGGTAAAGCCGAAGCACTTGTTTCAGGGCTGGGCTTTCATTTCAGAACCGTAAAGCTTGCAGCAGGTGATTGCTCGAAGCTAATGGCACGCACATACGATATAGAGATACAGATTCCGTCGATGAATGGTTATAAAGAAGTATCTTCGGTTTCAAATGCACGTTGCTATCAAGCACGGCGCGCTGCGGCCCGTTATCGCCGTGCCGATAACGGGAAGATTGATTTTATGCACACTCTCAACGGTTCCGGGCTTGCAACAAGCAGGATTTTACCCGCACTTGTAGAGCAAAATCAGCAAAAAGACGGCAGCATTATTGTCCCCGAGGTGTTGCGCAAATATTTGGGCGGGCTGGAGATAATTAGTTAACAGTTGTGGTTTCTGCGACTGACGCGCAGAATGACGAGGGCGGTCTGGAGTTAATAGATGGCTAAAAAGGATAAAACACCAAAAGAGCATAAAATAGGTAAAGTAAAATCATTCTTTGACGAATTTAAAACCTTTGCCCTTAAAGGCAATATGCTTGACATGGCTGTCGGTATGATTGTCGGCGGTGCGTTCACCGCGCTTGTTACTTCAATTGTTACAAACATTGCAACTCCGCTTATCGGCGTCTTAATTGGTGTTGACTTTTCTGAGTGGAAAATAACACTACCGCGGTTATACGGCAATGCAGAACCAGGCACTTTGGCAATAGGTTTATTCCTAAACAGCATAATAAGCTTTACAGTTGTTGCATTTGTAGTATTTCTATTTGTAAAAGCACTCAACAAATTTCGCAAAAAAGAAGAAGAAACCCCGCCTTCCCCACCCGAACTAAAGGAAGAAGTACAGCTACTCACAGAAATCCGCGATTTGCTAAAAGAAAAGGGAACGGGAAGCAAGGACTAGAATTTCACGATATAAACTTCCTTACTTCCTTTGTAAGACTTCCATTCGAGCATTCTGCTCTAGATCATAAAGCTCCATAAGCAGAGTAACATCATCCATGCTTGGATTAATAAAAATGAAAGCATGACACCCACAAACGCATTTATCTTCACCGTTTAGTTTATACCTAATCTTGCGGTTGCATTTATCTGAACAATTACCACAATGTCCGACTGTAAAAGCTGAAAATAAATGAGGCGGTAATGCATGTATTTTTTCCATATATGCGTCCGGGTTATTTAGCTTTAAGCGCAGAGCTAAACTCTCATTTATAATCGGATATATACTTTTATAATCACCGTATTCAATGAAGTTCAGCGTATCCTTGCCTTTTTGGTTTATGAAAAGGTTTTTAAGAAATTCTGCACCTATTTGAAGCGTCAATCCACGTTTTGAAAATTCCTCGACTATATATGGCAAAACATCGTTTTCTATAACACTTGCAAAATGTTCAAAGGTTTTCCGCGAAATACGCTCTGTGCTGTCCTCGAAAATGGCAGGAGTCAAATAGATAAATTGCTCAAATAAGCGAAAACAATAGCATCCGGCAGGTTGGGATAAAAAGAAGGGGATGTATTTTCCCAGCTTATCGCCAAGTGCGGTCAGGATGATTAATAAATCGGGATTGTCGGGGTAGTAAATGACAAACTCACCCGTCCTCGGAAGTTTTCCGGCGAACCCTTCAATGACAAACCCAAAATCACCAAGATGTTTAAGCTGTTCCGGCAACCTCTTGCCCTTCAAGTCAGTGTATTTCCTTCGGAGTTCTGTTATATCTACGGTAAGTGTGTTATCTATAACAGTGGCACACATTGCTATAGCAAATAAGGCAACAGGGAAATTCAGCAATGCAGCGTTTCCCGCTCGTCCCTCGGTGGAACAACCTCGATACTTGTCCACTTCAAAAAGCGGGAAGTTTAATGATGCAGGGTCTTTCTCAGCTTGTCTGTAATACTCTGTGAAAATACTTCGCAAATCATGGTAAGCCTTCCAAAAGCATTTTTCGTTTAGTTCTCCGAGATATTCCATACATACCTTCCCCATTGGGAGGCTTTCGGGATATATACATTTGTGTATCCTGCGTGCTTGAAGCTGAACATAGTAAATGGCGTTCATTTTTTTCTCCATTCTGCTCTTGTGGGAGCATTATTAATCGAAAACAGCTCCGGTATTATTGATCTTTTGATAATCAAGGAACTGTTGATATCTATCGCAGGGAAACTCAACGCATTCATTGCAGTTCTCAATGCCTCGCTCCTTGTTACAAGAGGTTATATCACATGATGAGCAAAGAGCAAAAAGTACATCGGATTTACAGCCCTTACAAACCATATCTTCCTTTGTAAACTTACGCTTATATAAAGCACTCCATTCCTTTGCGATTTCTTGTTTAAGGCTATCATCATCTGCCATTGTTGCTAGATAGACCTTGCATTTTTCGCAATTGATACCGCAATAAGATGATTTATGCATAATTAATATCTTCTTTCTTGGTTTTCTTAAGCAAGCGTTCCAAACGCCTCTTTTAATTCTGCAAGGATGAGTCTTGTTAGTTCTCTTCCAATACCTAAGCCTTGATACTCAGGTAGAACTTCAAGAAGTGGAATATATGCTTCAGTTCAGCTGCGGTATGGCGATACTTGTCAAGGTGTTTTTCAAGAATATTTTCTCATGCGAAGGGACGCCAACTTTTTTAGTTAGCGTCCTTTAGGTTTTCAATCTCTTTTCGGGTTAAGCCGGTATCCTCAATGATTTCTTTAATTGGTCTTTTTCGCTTCAATAGTTTCTTTGCAATTTCTATAGAGTTCTGCTTTATAGCCCATTTCTCTCGTACAGAGTTATCCATACGTTCCTTCTCTCTTTTTTCGAGGAGCATACGGGTACGTTCGTCTTCGGATAGTTCCATTAGTTTTAGAACAGCCTTCTTTATTATTGGGTCTCTTTGTGCTACAGCTTCCAATTCTTCCGCCTCCTCTGCTTTAATAAATCTTAACCAGTTATACAAATGGTTGTCTTCCGGCTCCGCCGGGACTTTGCAAAGCTCTAACGTGTGAACCTCTACGATGTCAGTTAACTCAATTTCATTCTTGCTATCGTACATTGTGAATCGGTGATGGCAGTTTGAACTGCCTGTAATGAATTCTTCCTCTGTTATTATTATACTGATTACTTGTTTAATATTCTGATAGTCTTCGCTCTTTCCAATCTGTTCAGATATCATCTTTGCATCGTAGTATGCTATACGGGATTTCATATAGGGCAGGGGTGCGACTTGTATATCTATATGGATTGTTTTCCCGGAGACTGTTTTTAGTTTTACATCAACTATGCCAAGTTTATCACTTGAAAAATCTCGTATTAAATGAGGGTCTACTATCGTGAGCTCATCGTATTCTTCAGCAGGAATCGGCAAAGTGGCTTTTAAGAAATCCGTTAAAAATTCGATGTTTCTTTCATCGGCAAAATATATTTTGAATATCACATCACGTTTTACAGGTAATATAACTTGACTCATCAAATTCACCGCCCTCATGCACATTATATCATATCTCTGACCATTGCGACAACAGAATTTTTCTGACGTTTTTTATTCCCTTGCGCATCGGTGTTGCTGTACAGGCATCTGTTATACACCCGTCAAAAACAGGCGTATTATGCCTCTTTCGTTCGGTCAGTTCCGGGATAAAACCGGAATTCCTTCACTTCAGACGCACAACACGCCCGGTTCTGGCTACCCAGTGTACTGTAACAGGATATTAAGAAAATATTAATTTCTGTTAAGTAGTTGTTGACAACCACATTTTTGTGTGCTATGGTAATCAGCGTTGAGTAAATCAGAATAATAAAAGGCATCGTTTAAATGCCTTTGGAAAGGAGCAAAAGTCATGGTAATCACAATAACGGAAAAAAGAACAGAGTGCCGCGTATCCCCCAAAAATGTCCACACCAACACAACGGACAGCAGGCTTTTGCTGCCTACCTTATAGTAGTTTTAGTGAATACACTTTAACGATAAGGATGAAAGCCGGGATATTCCATGGCTTTCATCCTATTTTCGCTGCTTTCGGTCGACAATAGGCATGATGCCCTGCGGCTGA
>WRDH01000047.1 GCA_009783555.1 Oscillospiraceae bacterium | reverse complement strand
TATCATTTGCATGTTGTCTATATTCCTGTTGTCGAGAAAAAGGTATATTTTCGGAAAAATAATAAGAATCCGGAGCTTGCCGGAAAACTGAGAGAAGTGATAACTCAAGTAAGTCATTGTAAAAAATGGCCACGGGACAGGGATGAAAACGGTCGTTGGATCAACAGCTATTCACTACTTCAAGACAGATATTTTGAGCATATGAAAGCAGCCGGCTTCATGGACTTTGAGCGTGGCGAACGCGGCAGCACTGCCGAGCATCTTAGTGTCATTGAGTTTAAGACCAAAGCGGAAATGGAGCGTATTACTGATTTGACCGTTAAAGCCGAAGAAAAAGAACGAGAAATTGTTGTGCTTGATGAGAAGGCGGATAACAGGAAAAAGTTCATTGAACGTCAGAATGAACGCATTACGGTTAATAAAAAGGCAATAGCTACCATTGAGCAAATTGATGGCATGGGGAAATCTAACCTTATCAGCAGCGGATACAATTTCACTGTTGATGAAACACTCACATTGAAAACCCTTGCAAAAAGAAGTGTCAAAGACCGAAAAACTGCAAGCGATATGAAAAAAGAACGCGACAAAGCTGTGGCAGAGCTAACCGAAGTGAAAAAGAAAGTACCATCAATCAAAGACAGCCTCAATTTCGGAAAGTTCTTATCTGCCCTGAAACGAGCACCGAAACGCTTGATGCAGGTTATAGAGGATATCCTGCACTCACCGCCGGAGCGATCCGGCGCAGAAATAGATTTGAACGTAAATAAGCGTAAAAGTTTTGATATCCCTCGATAAAAAAGACAGGAGGATATTGGATTATGAATATACCGCAAATTACCAGTATTGATAATGCATTGAAAATCTACTATACGCACTCGGAAATAGGCAACAAAGAAATCGCATTACTGTTTGGTCGTCACTCATCAGCAACCGCGGCAAAACTAAAGAAGGTGGTGAAAAACGAGATGATAAAACGTAATGAAATATCATATGGTCTATACAAGGTGAAAACAGGAACGGCTTTTGATGTTTGGGGTATAGATGTCTCCGACTTAGAAAAGCGCAGGAAGAAGCTGCAAGCATTGAAATTGCAGTAAAATAATGAGATTCAACCTTGCATATTTTCGCAGAATTTGATAAAATAAGTATGCAAGGTTGAGTCGGCTTGGAGGTTAAAAATGCCGATTTACAAG
The DNA here is from genome assembly GCA_009783555.1 of Oscillospiraceae bacterium. Lineage (GTDB taxonomy): Bacteria > Bacillota > Clostridia > Oscillospirales > Oscillospiraceae > WRMH01. Next base: position 21,454 of record WRDH01000047.1, on the reverse strand, counting down.
GTTAATGGAAGTAAGAAAGACGGATTACAAAAATACCACGTTCGCATAAACTACATATCCTGCGACGGCAAGTTCAAACAGCTCACCAGAACTGCGTACGGTTCAGAAGCAGCTAAAGATTTAGAGGCAAAACTGCAAAATGATATTAAAGCAAAGCAAGTAAGCTCTGACAGTAAAAAGACAATTGACAAGCTGTTTAATGAGTATATCGCTACAAAGAAGCATGATGTGCGGAAAACAACTTATCTCAGGTATGAACAGTTGTACGGATTGTACATCAAGCCGGAGCTTGAGAAAGTGAAAATCTATAAGCTGACGATTCCGAAGCTGCAGGAATGGAAGATGTACATTGAAAAACTGGGGATAGGTCTGACGACAAGGAATCATGCGTATGCGGTACTAAGAATACTGTTGAATTATGCAGTAAAAATGGAGTATATTCCGAAAAACCCGTTGATTGCCATAGGTTGCTTCAAAGACGCAACACACGAGAAAACCGAAATGGGGTACTATACACCGGAAGAGTTCTTGCAATATATAAGTGTGGCAAGGGATTATGCGAGTAAGCAGCAGGCAGAGTGTAACAGCTTGTTTGAATGGGATTTCTACGTGTTCTTCAACATTGCGTTTTACACGGGATTACGTAAAGGTGAGATTCTTGCTCTTAAGTGGAGCGACATAGACGGCGAGTACATAACAGTAAGTCGTAGTGTAAACCAAAAAGTGCGCGGGGGAGATGTAGAAGGTCCTCCGAAAAGCAAAAGCTCCAACAGAACACTCCAAATACCGCTGCCTCTAATAAGTATTCTGGATGAACACAGGAGCCGTCAAGAAGAAAACTTGTGTCACTTTTCCGGGGAGTTTAGAATATGTGGTGGTGAGAGTTCTATCAGAGACACAGTTGTATGCAACAAGAATATAAGGTATGCCAAGCTGTCAGGGCAAAAGAAGATAAGGGTGCATGATTTTCGTCACTCCCATGTCTCGGTACTGGCTAATGAAGGTATCAATATTCAAGAAATTGCCCGCAGACTCGGACATTCTAAAGTAGAAATGACATGGAACACCTACTCTCACTTATATCCACGGGAACAGGAAAAAGCTGTTAGTGTACTAAACGAGATTGTCTTACTCCAATCAACGGCAAGTTAAGAAGTATGCAGTAATGGTCTGGATTGCTTCGTGCGCTCGCAATGACGATGGTTACTCCGTACACGAATCGTACACGAATCGTACACGAATAAGTTGAAAGAAGGCGAAAATCAACAAAACGAAGCGAAGCAGCAATGTGCGATAAATGTAGCAATACAAAGGGTTTCGGGCATAAATTAAACTCAGATAAACACCCGAAACCCATAACCCGCAAAATGGTCTATCCCTGCCGCTCGACCGGTGATCCGTCCGTCATGCAGCAGGGATAGTTTTTCTCAATGAAACTTTAGCGTGAGTACATTCTAGCATACCTTTTTTCTTAATGTGTGTACATACATTGAATTTATTATTACATCTATGGTAAAATGTGTTAAGAGAATATTAAGGGGAATGATGTACAATGGAAAAGGCTGTTGCTGTTGAATATTTGTTTAAAAGCACTAAAATTGAACAAGGGAAACCTTTTATTGTCGCAGAAAAAGAGCATAATACTGATATTTGTAACAATAACAGCGGTCGGGAAAAGACGATAGCATATAAAATTCTGCGGGCACATGAAGATGATTCATCTTTTATTAAAGATACTAATTATAAAGATGCGAAAACTCATTCTTGTAAAACTAAAATGTGCCTAAGGTTCGATGCGCTTGCATCGCATGACATAACCTATGTAGGTATTATTCAAACGGCAATAGCATCGGGTCTGAAAGAATTTCCGGTGCCGTATGCGCTCACAAACTGTCATAACAGCTTATGTGCAGTCGGTGGGACGATTAACGAGGACGACCACGCATTCGGATTGTCTGCCGCAAAAAAATTCGGCGGCATTTTTGTACCTGCCAATCATGCTGTTATACACCAATATGCACGCGAGAAGCTTACAGGATGCGGAAAAATGATACTTGGTTCAGATTCACATACACGTTACGGATGTTACGGAACACTCGGTATTGGCGAAGGCGGCGGCGAGCTTGTAAAACAGCTGCTTAAAAATACATACGACATCGACCCACCGGAAGTTGTGCTAGTCTGGCTGGAAGGAACGCCAAAAAAAGGCATCGGTCCGCATGACGTGGCCCTAGCACTGATTAAAGAAGCTTTTCCCGATAGTAGGGTGAAAAACAAAATACTCGAGTTCGCAGGACCCGGTATAGGATCTCTTTCAATGGATTTTCGCATTGGCATTGATGTAATGACAACTGAAACAACCTGTCTGTCTTCGATTTGGGTAACTGATGAAACAGTACATGAGTATTATAAAAATGTCGGCAGACCGGAAGACTACAAGAAACTCAGCGTTGAAGAAGGAGCATGCTATGATGCATTGTTGAAAGTAAATCTGGATGCGATTGAATCCATGATAGCCATGCCGTTTCACCCTTCAAAAGCAATGACTATACATGAGTTACAAAGCGAGCCGGAGCGTATTTTACAAGAAGCTCAAGACGATTGCAATAGAGAGCTTAGCGGTAAAGTTAAGTTGAACTTGATGCATTATATAAATGAAAAAGGTGAAGTAACGTGCGAACAGGGCGTTATTGTCGGCTGTGCGGGAGGAATGTATGAGAGTATATCCGAAGCTGCTGACATTTTATGTAGCAAATCAATAGGCAACGGATTCTTTGAGCTCTCGATCTATCCGTCCTCAACACCGATATCACTGGCGATTACCCGTGATGGTATTGCTGAAACACTAATGAACTCCGGCGTACTCATAAAACCTGCATTTTGCGGACCATGTTTCGGTGCCGGTGACACCCCTGCCAACAACACACTATCGATTCGCCATGCAACAAGGAACTTTGCTAACCGTGAAGGCTCAAAACCGGCAAACGGTCAAATCGCGGCAGTCGCTCTAATGGATGCGCTATCAATTGCGGCAACGGCGGCAAATGGGGGAGCACTGACAGCCGCAACAGACATCGAATATACGATTACACCTCGTAAATATGTGTATGATGGTAGTGTTTACGAAAAGCGTTGTTATAACGGCTTTGGTAGACCTGACCCGACAGTCCGGCTGCGTATGGGACCGAACATAACTGGTTGGCCGAAGTTTTATAAACTGGAAGAGTATCTGCTCATCAACCTATCTGCCGTTATTCACGACGAAGTCACGACAACAGATGAACTCATACCGTCGGGCGAAACCTCATCATACCGGTCAAACCCGATTGCGCTTTCAGAATTTACATTGTCGCGACGTGTGCCTGAATACGTTGAGGCAAGCAAGAGAATAAGAACATTAGAAGAAAAACGACGAGAGGGACAGCACCCGGAAGAAGTCATGCAAATTCTGGACATTGTCAGAGGGGATATAAATAAAACCTCAATCGGGTCATGTTTATTCGCAAAAAAACCAGGTGACGGAAGCGCAAGGGAACAAGCGGCATCCTGCCAAAGAGTACTCGGCGGTTTGGCAAACATTTGCTATGAATATGCAACAAAACGATACCGCTCAAATTGCATAAACTGGGGAATACTCCCATTTACAATAAGCAAGGACACACTGTTTGAATACAATCCGGGTGATTGGATTTATATTCCCGGGATAAGAAACGCGATATTATCAGGTGATGAAGTTATTCCGGCTAAAGTTATATCAGGGAGTATAGTTAAAGATATAACATTGGAATGCAGCGGACTTAGTGATGAAGAGCAGCAAATCCTTACAGATGGTTGTCTGATAAATTACTATTCTAAACAGTTATAGAATAAAAGAGAGCTGTTATGCAAATGTACAACAGCTCTCAAACATATTTAAGCGTTATTGCGTGTTATCCTCCTGATAATTCTGCTATTAAAGCATCAATCTCTGATTGACTCAATAGCCTGCCGGGGTCGTTGTCATCTTCTGCCGGGGTGTTTGTGACAGGTTGGTAGTCTTTGATTTCCACAGGAATATTATCTGTATCAAACTCGTATAGCTTACAATTAGAAGAATCTATGATATATTCCTTACCAAATTCGGGCAAACCGGTAAAGAACCAGTACATAACTCTTAAAACATGCTCGGGGACAACCAGGAGCATTGTTTTTGTCCTGAATATTTTAACCATATTATTCATATATGCAATAACTCTATTTGCGGTTTCTCTAACAGTTTCACCGTCCGGAGTTGCGGCGTTACCAAACCAACTGCTTAACGCAAACATGTCAACTTCTGATGTGGGTTTACCTTCAAGGCTTCCAAATGCGCGTTCGTATAGCTTTAAGCCTTTGGTGATTTTGATTTCATCAATTCCAAGAGCAGTAGCAATGATTTGGGCAGTTTCCATCGTCCGCTTCTGAGGTGATGACAATATCATGTTAATCCCTTTAGATTGCAAGTTTTTTGCTGCTTCCTGCGATTGTACTCTGCCTGTCTCATTTAATTCAGGATCACTTGTACCTATTATACGCCCCTCTGCGTCAAAGTCTGTTTGTCCATGCATTAATACATATGCTTTCATGTAAACTCCATTCCTTTCAATCAACTCGCACGCCGTGTTTTATCTATGCAGAATAAAAATAGCGTGAAAGAAATATAAGATACTGTGAGACTTGGCGCGTAACTCCATTTCTTATTATTTTTTCTGAGAATTAGCATGAAATGGAGCATATATCGCCATTATACACAAGTGACTAAATAAAAACAACAGTTTACATATTAAAATGTTATTCCTTTTTTGTTGAACATTTGGTATTATGTCGTTACAACTACAATCAAAGAAGAGAATCGATGGAAAAAATATCTGTAAAACGAATTAAGCCGTTTGCCAGGCTGCCGGAGCGGCAGACTGCCGGCAGTGTTGGCTATGATATATCAGCTTGTCTGGAAAGTGATATTGTACTGAAACCCGGAGAAACTCAAAAGGTCGGCTCCGGTATAGCCATTGCGCTTGAACCCGGATATGCGGCATTTATTTATGCAAGAAGCGGACTTGGTATAAACTTCGGAGTCATACCTGCAAACTGTGTAGGAGTCATAGATTCAGACTACAGAGGTGAGGTAATTGTCGGCTTGAAGAATACCTCAAATGAGCCATATGAAGTAAAACATGGTGATCGTATAGCTCAAATGGTAATAAAAAAAAGTGAAACTCCTGACATAGTCCTTTGTGATGATCTTGAGAAAACTGAGCGCGGAGTCGGCGGATTCGGGTCAACAGGTCAGGGGTAAGGAATAAGGTGTAGAGACAATGGGAAGTCCAATTTATTCAGTGGTTGTTCCTGCTTATAATGAGCAGGAGGTAATTAAAGAGACATATACCCGGCTCACAAAGGTTATGACAGGTATGGGAGAACCGTATGAACTTATATTTGTCAATGACGGTAGCAAGGATCAGACAGCGCATATAATTGCGGAGCTTTGTGAAAATGACCCCTGCATCCGGCTAATTAATTTTACCCGGAACTTTGGGCACATGCCCGCAATATCCGCCGGAATGGAGCATGCACGGGGGCAAGCGATTTTTATCATAGATGCGGATTTGCAAGACCCGCCGGAGATTTTCCCCGAAATGGTCGCAAAATGGAAAGAGGGCTATCATGTTGTTTACGGCAAACGGATTAAACGTAAGGGTGAAACAATTTTTAAACGTGTGACAGCAAAAGTATTCTACCGCTTTTTGCGGATAATGACATCTGTGGATCTGCCGCCTGATACAGGAGAGTTTCGTCTGATAGACCGAAAAGTATGCGATGCTGTTAATAAACTTCCCGAAAAGAACCGCTACATAAGAGGTCTTGTAAGTTGGGTCGGTTTTAAACAAGTCCCTGTGGAATATCATAGGGAAAAAAGATTTGTAGGTGAAACAAAATACCCGCTTCGAAAAATGATATCATTTGCCATGGACGCAATAACATCATTTTCCTATAAGCCGCTAAAATTCGCGACTTTGATTGGGATTGTTATTTCCATACTAAGCTTCTTGTATATATTATATGTTCTTTATCAGGTCTTCTTCACAGACCGGACAATAACAGGCTGGGCGTCCACAATAGCTGCAATCCTTTTTACACAAGGAATCGTCCTTATGATTTTAGGTTTAATGGGTGAGTATATTGGAAGGATTTACACAGAATTACAAAACCGCCCGAACTATATAGTTCAGGAGATTATTACGAAAGATGATAATTTAGAATAGTAGTTACCTCGATACGCTTTGCAAAGTTATCATAACCCGCTTTCCTTCTTCGTTATGAACCTGTACAATGCCTTTTTCGTACTCTTCAAGTGTACAGATTTTCCTTATATTGCTGCCTTTTTTTGCCACGACATAGAGAACATCGGAATTGTTTTGTAAAAACAAACGCTCCAAGCCATGTATAACCTCAACTTGAGGTTTTATCTTTTTTTTATTGAAAAATCCCATACTTCACCTATCGACGATACTCTTTATATAAGGGGACAACCCCCGTCGCATGCGGGCGGCACCACCCTCTTGCGAGAAAGGGGGACTAAGCTGTCTCTATTTCCGCAGCCTTCTGCAACCCTAATTTCTCCACGGCAGCTTCACGCATTTTATACTTCATTATCTTCCCCGCAGCATTCATCGGAAACTCAGTGACGAAATCTATGTAGCTCGGTACTTTGTGCTTAGCCATGTTGGCATGTACGAAATCCTTGACATCTTGCTCTGTCATTTCCTCATCGTCTTTTAATATTATACATGCCATGATTTCCTCACCGTATTGCTCTGACGGCACTCCGATGACTTGCACATCTCTTATCTTTGGATGCGTATAGAGAAATTCTTCAATCTCTTTCGGATAGATATTCTCACCGCCGCGAATTATCATATCGCGAAGTCTGCCCGTTATGCGGAAGTTTCCGTCAGGCGTTCTGCATGCAAGATCGCCCGTGTGCAGCCAGCCTTCCGGGTCAATGGCAGCGGCTGTTGCTTCAGGCATTTTATAGTAACCCTTCATGAGATTGTAGCCTCGAGCGACAAACTCTCCGTTTTCGTTATCGGGCATTTCCTTATTGGTTTCGGGGTCAACTATCTTACATTCGACTCCGGGCAGCGGTCTGCCGACTGTTCCTACACGCACTTCAACAGGATCATCTATGGAGCTCATCGTGCAGCCCGGAGCACTTTCTGTCTGCCCGAACACAATAGTTATCTCCGACATATTCATTTTATCAATAACATCACGCATAACGGAGATAGGGCAGGGGCTTCCCGCCATTATACCCGTTCTGGTGTGAGTAAAATCGTCGGGGTTAAAGTCGGGGTGCTCAAGCATTGCGATAAACATAGTCGGTACGCCGTTTATAGCTGTTATCCGCTCTTGCTTTACACAAGCAAGCGCAGCTTTTGGCGTAAAATACGGCAGCGGCGACATTGTCGAGCCATGTGTCATTGATGCCGTCATAGAGAGTACCATGCCGAAGCAATGAAACATCGGAACATGAATGAGATATCTGTCTGCCGTTGAAAGATCCATACGATCGCCTATGCATTTACCGTTGTTAATAATGTTGTGATGTGTTAACATAACACCTTTCGGAAATCCCGTAGTTCCCGAAGTGTATTGCATGTTACATACATCATGCGGATGTGTCAGTGCTGCAAGGCGATGAACCTCTTCGATTGGAATACCGGACCCCATTTCTAAAGCTTCATCCCAGGTCAGGCAACCCTTTTGCTTTGATGTTACATTAATTATACGGCGCAAAAACGGTAAACGCTTGCAATGCAAAGGCTTTGATGGAGATGAATATTCAAGCTCCGGACAGAGTTTCTTAATAACACCGACGTAGTCAGAATCTCTGTAGCTGTCAATCATCACAAGTGTGTGAACGTCAGCCTGCCTCAAGAGATATTCCGCTTCTCGTATTTTATACGCGGTATTCACTGTAACCAGTACCGCACCTATTCTTACAGCAGACCAGAATGCAACAAACCATTGCGGAACATTTGTCGCCCAGACAGCAACCTTATCACCGGGCTTCACGCCAAGCGCAATCAAGCTGCGAGCGAAGTTATCGACATCGTCACGAAACTCCGAATAAGTCCGTGTATAATCAAGAGTAGTGTATCGAAATGAATATTGGTCGGGAAACTCTTCGGTGACACGGTCAAGCATTTGAGAAAATGTAATATCAAGCAACTTGTCCTTAGGCCAGATATATTTTCCGGTCTTTCTGATATTATCATAGTATTTTTCTGTTCTTGCTCTAGTGTGCATCAACTGATTCATTGCATTGACATAGTGTGGGAGTACGACATCTGCATCATCGAGACCTGAATTATCGCCGGTCATGTCAAGCGCAAGATGCCCTTTATAGTCAATAGACCGTAGCGCAAGCAGCATTTCATTCAAAGGAACATCGCCATCACCTGCCAGGCAACGTATGATACTATCTCCTGACTTAAAGGAATCGCAGACATGCACGAACTTGACATATGCTCCAAGGTTGCGAATGGTCGTATCACCCGATTCCTCGCCGTAAACAAAGGTATGATGCAAATTCCAAAGAGCAGCAAGGTTATCACTGGCAAAACGTTCAAGAATCCCGTTCAGTCTGTCCGTTTTCGCAAAAACATCTTTAGTTTCTACAAGAAGAATTATCCCTTCTGCCTCTGCTTTGGGTAAAAGAACTCCAATCAGTGAAACAAGACGAGCCTCATCAGCGTTTGTTTGAAAATCCATGTCCAGGCATACGTACGGTGAGCGCAGAACTCTAGCCAGTTCAATAGCTTCCGCAGCCGCATTTAAAGCAGAATCATGTGTTTCCGCGACAAATGATTCGGGATACTCGATATGCTTTTGCTTGTCAAAATCCGATGAAATACTTGTAGTTACTAAAATACTTCCTTGAGCAGCGACGACACTGCCACCGGAGACATCTACAGTTACACATGCTATCTCAAGCTGCTTTTCGCTTAATCTTCGTAAAAACTGCTGCTTGAGCTGCAAGTCGTTTAGTATGTCAGATGACTCGGCAGGGGAGTAACAAAGCTCAACCCCATCCAATTCCATTTTCTCCGCAAGTTCGCAATGCTCGCTCCACGTCAGATTCTCCCATGCATTTGTCTTATACGATAACTTCATAACACTGAAAATTCCTTTCACCGGGTTAGAAAACCGGGCAACTACTTCCGGAACAGTATATTACATATTCCATAGTTTTGTAAAGTATGGTAATATATAATGGCTTAATTTATAGTGAATTTACAAAAGAAATAATAGGGGTGATAGTTTGAAAGTACAACAAAATATTCCACTTATTAATGTCAATGTTAACGACGGCTTTTGGAGTGAAATTCAAGAGCTTGTCAGGGATGTTGTAATCCCGTATCAAGAAGATGTCATGGAGGATAAAATACCCGGTGTTGAGAAGAGTCATGTTATTGAGAATTTCAGAATAGCAGCAAAAGAGGCGGAGGGTGAGCACTACGGCTGGGTTTTTCAGGATAGTGATGCGGCGAAATGGCTGGAAGCTGTTGCATACTCTCTTGCTGTGCATCCGGATCCGGAGCTGGAGAAAAAGGCTGATGAAATCATCGCTCTTATTGGTCGGGCACAGGAACCTGACGGGTACTTAAATACATATTTTTCAATTATGCACCCTGACAGGAAGTGGCAAAACCTACACGATTGCCACGAGTTGTATTGCTCCGGGCATATGATTGAAGCGGCAGTTGCGTATTACGAAGCAACGGGAAAAGACAATTTGCTGACTATTATGCGCAAAAACGCGGATTTGATATGCAACCGTTTCGGACATGGGAAAATCCGCGGAATCCCGGGTCATCAGGAGATTGAACTGGCGTTGTTGCGTTTGTATAGAGTGACAGGAGAGAAGAAGTATCTTGATACCGCGAAGTATTTTATTGATGAAAGAGGTAAGGACCCGAGCTTCTTCATTGAAGAGGGTAAAACGAGAGGTTGGCATCAGTGGAGTAAAGACGGTGAAAATCGCGAATATGCTCAAAACCACAAGCCTGTGCGGGAACAGGACAAGGCGGTCGGGCATAGTGTCAGGGCAATATATATGTATACAGCGATGGCTGATTTAGCGGCAGTAACAGATGATGCAGAGCTGTTAGATGCATGTGAAAGACTTTGGGAAAATATCACTCAAAAACAAATGTATATAACAGGCGGTCTTGGTTCAACCGTACATGGTGAAGCCTTTACAATAGACTACGATTTGCCGAACGCCATAACATATTCGGAAACATGTGCATCAATAGCCATGTGTTTTTTCGCAAGGCGTATGCTTGAAATAAAACCGTCGGGTGAGTACGCCGATATATTAGAGCGTATGCTGTATAACACGGTACTTGCAGGTATGCAACTCGACGGAAAAAGGTTTTTCTATGTAAATCCGCTTGAAGTCATCCCCGGTTTCTCCGGCGTAGTTCATACCCATAAACACGCACTACCGCAACGCCCGGAATGGTATGCATGTGCCTGCTGCCCACCCAACGTTTCAAGACTGCTCATGTCCATCGGTAAATACGCGTGGGGTGAGAATGCCGGTACTGTATATGCTCATATTTTCATGGGAGGAACGGCTGAGTTTAAGGTTGCAGGCGGAGTTAAGATAACTTGCGACAGCGATTATCCAAAGCAATGTAATGTGCGTTATACTGTAAATCCTGCTAAGGACAATGTTGATTTTTGTTTTGCAATACATATCCCAACATGGTGCAGAGATGCAAAATACTCGATTAACGGCGAAACTTTTGAAGGAGATGTCAAAGACGGTTACTTCTATGTAACACGTAAATGGCAATCAGGAGATATACTTGAAATAAACGCAAAACTTCCGATCCTAAGAATTTACTCAAACCTGGCGGTATCAGGAAATGCTGGCTTGGTTTGCCTGCAAAGAGGTCCATTCGTCTATTGCTTTGAAGAAGCAGACAACCCCGCACCTCTGGCAGCCTTGCGGCTGCCTCCGGACGCCGGGTTAACAGAAAGTGAAATAGATGTAGGCACACAAAAGGGAGTAATTAAACTTACGGCAAAAGGCATAAAAGAAACAGGGGACAGCACTCTGTACTCGGAACAAAAACCAAAAACCAAACCCGTTACCCTTAACGCAATCCCATATTACACATGGAGTAATAGAGAGTTGGGTGAGATGCGGGTTTGGATCCGGGAATAATTTATCTAACCGCCATTCTCATGGACGATTTTATTCACTGCACTTAGGTATGCTCTAATACTCGCTCCGACTATATCGGTGGATACGCCTCGGCCGGAGTAGAGCTTTCCGTCGTGGCGGAGCTTTACGAGAGCGTCGCCTGTTGCTTCACGACCGCCAGTGACGGCGTGGATTTGGAATTCCTCCAGCTCGTAATGAGTGCCGAAGATTTGCTCCATTGCCATAAATGCGGCGTCTATCGGACCGTCGCCTGCCGACAGGGCAGTGCCGGAAGTACCGTTTTTCGTTAACTCAATATAAGCAGTTGCGGCAATTGCACTGCCACTGTTAATTACGTAATTTTTTAGCATGTAAGTCGGCGGTGCTTGTCCGGCTGTTTCGGCAATCAGAGCTTCAATATCGCGGTTAACTACTTTTTTGCTGCGTGAAATATCTTGATACTGAGAATATATCCGCTCGATATCATCGTCTGAAACATCATATCCTATTGAAGCGATATGAGTACGTAATTGCTCAATGTCATTTATATCAGGAACTCCCGAATCATCACCGCTACTCTCTGTTGTGCTGATGGCAGATGCTCTGCGGCTTGCATCAGATGAACCTGTTAGAGCAGCAAGCCTCGCGCATGTGCGTTGGAGTGCGACGGTACTTACCTTGGATGAAATACCAAGAGTATCGCCACGTACTTTTAGTACATTTAGAAACTGCTCAAGTGAAAGTGTGCCAAGACCGTTGCCGGAGGATACTTTAATTAGAGCTGCTCCGGAATTTACTCCATTTAATGCCGCAGCCGAAGCAAGTCCGAGCTTGTCCTTACAGTGAAGCGCAAGTGTTATATTGCGGAGTTCAGGTACACGGTTGTATACAGAAGTTATAAACTTGGATAACTCCTCGGGCAACATCTCGCCGACAGAGTCGCATAATGTTATCACCTTTGTCCCCGCATCAATTGCTGCTTTGAGTACCTTTGCGAGAAATTCCAAATCACTGCGTACGGAATCCTCTGCGGTAAACTCTACATCGGGACACAGGGAAACACAATATTCAACAATTTCGCTAACAAGTGGCAGCACTTTTTCAGCTTTCATTTGATACTGATATTCAAGCCCCACTGTTGATGTTGGTATTATTATATTCAGACACGGTTTTTTAGCTTTTGACAAAGCCGCCCAAGACGAGTCAATGGCTGCTTTATCAAGAGCAACAGGCACACACAGCCTGCTATAATCTAACGTTGTCGCAAGCGTCCTTATAAAAGCTGCATCCGCCGGAGAATCACCAACAGTCCCTGTTTCGATAACATCAACCTGCAGCTTTTCAAGAAGCTTGGCCGTCTCAAGCTTCTCCTTAAAACTCAACTTAGCAGAATGCGTCTGCTCCGATTCTCTCAATGTAATGTCTGAAATTTTAATTTTATGCATAAGTCAACCAGTCCTCTAATAAATAATACTGTATATTATGGATTGCCACGCCGCTTTTTACGGCTCGCAATGACGGGAAAGATATTTATGCATTCTGCATTCTTAATTCTGCATTACCCCTACACCTCTACCGTCCAGCCCATATCATCCTCTATAGTCCCTGTCTGAATCCCATACAGTGCGTCATATAGCCGTTGTGCAAGCGGACCGACTCCGCCGCCGCCGATTACAAGGTTTTTATCCTTGAACTTCAGCTCGCCGACAGGGGAGATTACTGCTGCTGTTCCTGATGCGAATATCTCTTTTAAGCGTCCTTCTTCGGCTGCTTTTACAACGTCGCTTACTTTCAATCGTCTTTCTGAGATTTTAACGCTCCATTTTTTTAGCAGCTCTATAACTGAAGCGCGAGTGACACCCGGTAGGATTGTACCGAGAAGCGGTGCGGTGATGACCTCGTCATCAATCATAAAAAACGCGTTTGATGTGCCGATTTCTTCTACATAACTATGTTCAATAGCGTCAAGCCAAAGAACTTGTGCACAGCCCATTTCTGCAGCGCGTGCTTGTGCTTTTAGGGCAGCACCGTAGTTGCCGCCTACTTTTGCAAATCCTGCACCACCAACTGCCGCACGGACAAACTCCTCCTCGACAAAAATCTTTGTAGGAGCCATTCCGCCGCCGGGGATATCATAATACGGACCGACAGGGGAGAGGATGATAATAAACTTATAATGGTTTGCAGCCTGAACGCCTAAAAACGGATCATCGGCAATAATAAACGGACGTATATACAAAGATGTTCCTTCCTTTTCGGGAATCCAATCGCGTTCAACATCAACAAGTGCTTTTATAGCACCGACAAACAGCTCGGGATCAATATCAGGCATACACATACGTTCATTTGTTTTACGGGTGCGCTCGGCATTCATGTACGGGCGGAAAAGCTGTACACGTCCCTCTTTGGTGCGGTATGCTTTCATACCCTCAAACATCTCCTGTCCGTAATGGAACACAGCAGCCGCAGGGTCAAGTGTAAGGGGACCGTATGGTACGATGCGGGCATCATGCCAGCCTTTATCTGTCTCGTAATCCATAATAAACATATGATCGGAAAACGTCTTACCGAACTTCAAGGTATCAGGATCGGGCTTCGGCTTCGGTGTTTTTGTTTTTTGTATATTAAAGCTATGTTTCATAGATGTGTTATCCTTTCCACAGATTAAACGCTTTTAGCTCCAAGTCGAGAAGAGCGGCTTTTGATTCTCCGAAGACCTCATGGATGACCTGCTCCATGCTTTCTTGTGTAACTATGTTCGTTACACGTACAAAAGCGCCGAGCATAATAATATTTGCAACACGTGGATTTCCAAGCTCGTTTGCCATTTCGGAAACGGGTATTTTATAAACGGTAATATCATCGCGTTTCGGCTCTTGATGAATTAGCGAGGTATTCACAAACATAACTCCGCCGGGCTTGAGTGTCGGTTCAAACTTCAACATTGAAGGGAGTGTCATAGCAACAACACAGTCAGATTCGAAAATAACAGGGCTGCTGATTGTTTTATCGGAAACAATGACTGTGCAGTTTGCGGTACCGCCGCGCATTTCTGGGCCGTATGACGGGAAAAACGTTGATTCTTTATCCTCGTGTATTGCGGCTGAGCCAACCATTTGACCCATCAGAAGTATACCTTGACCACCGGAGCCGGCGAAAAACATTTTATGTGTAGCCATTAAACCTCGCCTCCTTCCGGTTCTTTGTATACACCGAGCGGATAGTACGGGAGCATTTTTTCTTTGAGATGCTGCATAGATTCTACGGGTGATTTCCCCCAGTGAGTCGGGCATGATGATACAAACTCGATAAGCGAAAAACCAAGTCTTTTTTCTTGAATGTCATATGCACGCCTGACAGCTCTTTTTGCCTTGCTGATGTTACCTGCGGTGTTTAGCGCGACTCGCTCAACATAAACAGCACCGTCAAGATTTGCAATCAACTCACAAATACGCATCGGCGCTCCGGCTTGCTCTACTGTTCTGCCGGATTGTGATGTGGTCGATTTTTGACCGATAAGTGTTGTTGGTGCCATCTGCCCGCCGGTCATGCCGTATATAGCATTGTTAATAAAAAACGTTGTTATTTTCTCGCCGCGGGCGGCGGCATGGATAATTTCGGCTGTACCTATCGAAGCAAGATCACCGTCGCCTTGATATGTGAATACGAAGTTGTCAGGGTGTACACGTTTGATAGCCGATGCCACAGCAGGTGCTCTGCCATGCGGGCATTCAAGCATATCCACATTCATATATCTGTGGGCGAGAACACTGCAGCCAATCGGACCGCAACCGATAGTTTTGCCGAGCATGTCTACTTCTTCGAGGACTTCCATAATGATTCTGTGCGATATTCCATGAGTACATCCGGGGCAATATATAGTCTCCACCGGTAGCATACCTTTTGTAAGTGTATAAACAGGATTCATGTCTTAACCCCCCATCTCTTCCAGAATTTTCTTTGTCCGCTCCGCGATTTCGAGCGACGCCGGCACAACCCCGCCTGTACGGCTGAGAAGCCTGACAGGGAAACGTCCGTTTACACCAAGCTTAACATCCTGAATCATTTGGCCCATAGAAAGCTCTGCGGAAATGACAACTTTAGTTTTGCTTGTGATTTTATCAAATGCCTGATAAGGGAATGGCCAAAGCGAGATCGGGCGGATAAGACCTGTCTTTATACCTTGCTCTGCCAAGATTTCAACAGCTTCTTTTGTTATACGTGCCATTGTGCCGAACGCAACAATAACAACATCAGCATCTTCAATGCCGGTTGTTTCTACACGCACAAGCTCCTTTTCCATTTGCTCATATTTTTTAAATATCTTTTCAACGTGTTTTTCAAGGTCCTCGGGTTGAATGCGAAGTGAAATTATCGTGTTACGTTTTGTATCATCATCACCGTAACCGGTGAGTGCCCATGGTTTCAAAGCTCTTATTTCGTGCGGCTCTACAAACTTTTGCTGTTCGGGGAGTACGACAGGTTCCATCATCTGTCCGAGTAAACCATCAGCGAATATGAATACCGGATTTCTCCATTTATCTGTTAAATCCATTGATTCATAGACTAAATCAACACCCTCCTGGAGGTTTGAAGGGGCAAACACGGGAACCTTGTAATCGCCGTTGCCGCCGCCTCGTGTGGCTTGGAAATAGTCGGCTTGTCCGGGCTGTATTCCGCCGATTCCGGGACCGCAGCGTGATACGGTAAGAGCAACTGTCGGAACTTCTGCAGAACACATGAAGCTAAATCCCTCTTGCATAAGCGCAATTCCGGGAGATGAAGATGTTATGAACACTTTACCTCCTGCGGCTCCTGCACCGTAAGCCATGTAAACAGCCGCAAGCTCGCTTTCGGCTTGAATAAAATAGCCGTCGCGTTTCGGCAGCTCACGCGACATATACTCGGGAATTTCATTTTGCGGTGTTATAGGGTATCCGAAATAGTATCGGCAACCGCCGCGGATTGCAGCTTCGGCAAAAGCCTCGTTGCCTTTCATCAGTACTTTTTTACTCATACTGCCGTATCCTCCCTGTAGATTGATATCGCACCATCCGGGCAAAGAAGCGCACAAGCCCTGCAACCACTGCAAGCTTCCTGCTTGGTAATTTCCGCCGGACTGTAGCCCTTGTCATTAATGTGAGTGCTCATCACAATAATTTTTTTAGGGCATGCCATACCGCAAAGGTCACAACCTTTACAGAAATTTCCGTCAATACGGACTTCAAATTTCGCCATCTTTTCATCTCCTCTACGTTCACTTATTTATCGAGCCATGTCGGGCGCATGTACAAGCCCAATGGCATTAGGTTGTTTGATAGTCCGGATAGTTCTTCAGGATTTATTATTCCGGCGGGGTAGCAATCGCATAAAAAATGTTTACCGGTAAGTTCACATATCTTTTTGCAGAACTCGTGTCCTACGAGTATATCATTAATGGTGGTTTCACGCAAAAGATTTGTATTGTTGACAATACACGAAATATTGAGTCCGGTTATGAACTCTATTGCATTAATATGTTCAATTGCGCTGTTGATATCGCTTGTTTCGGGGCGATTTGCGTTTACAACCGCAAATACTGTGGTTTCATCGTCTTTAAAGTATTTTGAGAATTGATTGAGTACAAGCGCACCTGCATCATTACCGCCTGTGTCAATGATTACTCTGCACGAGTGGTTTTCAAGGGGCGCACGGACGCTTGCGCTAAGTGCCGGCAGCTCCGCTGTACTTTCACTCTCAAATGCGCTTCCATATACAGCAACTCCGGTATCTTTGAGCATATCCTTCTGTTCTCGCGACCGAAAATACGGGTTAATTATATCAAGGTCAATTAAAGCTAACACAGGGGGACGGTTCTCTTGTGCAGTCGGGTCAGAAGAGTTGTTTCCGTTTTGTTCATCCGCAAGAAGCATTGCGAGTGATACTGCAAACTCTGTTTTTCCGCTGCCGTAATGTCCGGTAATTATTGTCTTTCTTCCAAGCCGGTTTAAGAACGGCTTTTCCGGTACATCTATGCAGGTGTTCATCAATATCTCCCGACTTGCAAAATTGCGTTATATTATGCTATTATAAACAAGGTTAGGGATTATTTTTATCAAGAAAGACAGGATTTGTCAAGGAGTTATTAAGTAGCTTTCAATTAGATAAGAAAGGGCAACGATGATGAAATTTAAAGTCACAGTATGGAATGAGAATTTGCATGAAGTTGAAAATAAAGAAATCGGTAAACTCTTTCCTAAAGGTATACATGGCTGCATCGCGGAATTTTTGGATAAAGCCGGTATGCTTACACATACGGCAACTCTGCGTGAGCCTGAGCATGGCTTATCGGATGAAGTGTTAAATAATACGGACGTGTTAATATGGTGGGGTCACATTGCACATCCGGAGGTCGATGATAAAATCGTAGAAAAGGTGTACAAACGCATCTTGAACGGCATGGGTTTGATAGTCCTGCACTCAGCTCATGCCAGTAAAATTTTCAGCAAGATTTGCGGAACCGACACAGGTACACTTAAGTGGCGTGAGGACGGCGAAAAGGAAATCCTTTGGGTGGTTAATCCATCTCACCCGATTGTTGACGGCTTACCCGAAAAAATAATCATTCCCCAAGAAGAAATGTACGGTGAATACTTTGATATTCCCGCACCGGACGAATTAGTATTTATCAGTTGGTTTGAAGGCGGCGAGGTTTTCCGTAGCGGTATATGTTATCACAGAAATAAAGGAAAGATTTTCTATTTCCGCCCCGGACACGAATCCTTCAACGCCTTTAAGATGCCTGAAATCCAACAAGTAATCATCAATGCAGTAAAATGGGCTGCACCCATAAGCTCCCCGGAGTTTTCGCACGGCTTCGCAGACCCGATCATGAAAATTACCCCGTCAGGTGATTTCCCCGGCGTCACTAATAGGGGAGAGAGTTAAACTCCTCACTGCCTTTTTTCAACTTGCATGTAAAGCTAAACTTCGCGCCTTTTTGAGGTTCGGATTCAACCACGATACTACCGCCCATCATCAATACAATTCGTTTAGCCAAGGCAAGACCGATACCTACGCCACTGTGTGTTCGTGTATTGCTGCCATCTGCTTGCTCAAAGATGTTAAATATATTTGTTTGTTGTTCCTTTGATATTCCTATTCCATTGTCGGAGACTTCAAACTGAAGCATAACGCTTCTGCTCTCATCGCTGATTACCTGAACATCAAAACATACTTCACCATGTTCGGGCGTATACTTTACCGCATTTATAAGCAGGTTGGTAATAACCTGCTTTATTCTTTTTTCATCTCCGATGAGTAATGCAGGAATTGCAGGATCGAAACTATATTTAAACGTTTGATTTTTTTGAGAAGCGTTGTATCCTATTGCTTGTGTGATTGCATTAAGCATGTCCTTTATGTTAAAAGCTGATGCGGAAAGCTTGATTGCCCCGTTTTCCATACTTGATATATCGAGCAAATCATCTATCAGTTGCAGCAATGTGTTTGAAGCGTTATTAATTTCGTCAATATATTCTTTCAAATTCTCCGGGTAACCTCGCATTTTCAGAACCTGCAGCATGCCTATGATGATGTTCATAGGCGTTCGCATTTCGTGGCTCATGCGTGACAGAAAATCACTTTTCGCACGGCTGGAATGCTCGGCAATTTCCTTTGCTGCAATAAGCTCCGTTTTTAGCTTTAATACAATATTTAAGTCATGCTCTATCTCATCCCGTATAAAGACACCCGAAAAAATGTTGGCAACAAGATCGGCAAGATTTAGCTCGCTTTCACTCCATTCTGAACCGTCATTGTCCCTTAAGAAATCAAGAACAGCGCATATTTCGCCTTTAACAAAAATCGGCGCGGTTATGAAGCTCGGGAAATTCTTGCGATATGGCTTCATCGCTTGTGTGACTTCCGGATCATTGGAGTTAAGGCACATCTCATCTCCGCCTCCGCGCGACAGCAGTTCACCCATGAGTGAAACCGTTGGCTTATCAAGCTTCTCAAATCTGTCATTTTCAATTGATTCAGTATCAAGATCAGGGTGAATCCACTCGTTTTTGCATATTAAGATGTTGCTATCTTCGTCAAGCCTGTACAGCAATACTTGTGCGACATCCAAAAATTCGCCGACCGTACGGAGAGCCTCCGTAAACAGTGTATCTACGTGAGAGTCGGAGAGGAAATAATGAGATATTTTCGTCATAAGTGCTTGCTGACGAAGCCTCTCAACAAGCTTTACTTGACTTTGGACTCTTAGCTTTACTATTGCGGAATGGAACGGTTTCACAATATAATCAGCCGCTCCGTATGCAAATCCTTTTTCTTCGGCTTCAATGCTATCAAGCCCTGTGATGAATATAACAGGGATGTCTTTAGTTTTGGCGGATGCCTTTAATTCAGTGATTACTTCATACCCATCTTTTTCAGGCATGAGAATGTCAAGCAAAATTACATCCGGCATATTCTTTTCAACTGCCTGAAGAGCCTTTTGGCTGTCTATCACTGCATAAACCTTGTACTCCGGATTAAGAATGTTTGTCAGTGTAAAAATGTTTGCCCTCTCATCATCTATAACAAGGACGCTTTTTCTTTTTTTACTTATCATGTTCTGCTACAAGCTCCTTCCGCAGGTTTTCAAGGGTTAAAAGCGCATCTTCATATTGATAAGCTTCAATTTTGTCTATAAGCTCTTGTGCTTCCTGTACGCCTTGTAAATCTTCGATAAGGCTTAAGCAGTCGGTATCCATGCTTTCAAGGAGGGGCTTAAGCTTATCAAGTATATTAAGTATTTTTTCAATATCTACAGGCTCAGTCTTTATTTCTGCTTTTGATTCTTCAAATAGAGGAATCAATCCGTCAAGAACCTGCTTCAACTCGGTTTCTATAGCGTGGATATGTTCTTTAGTAATCAAACTTATACCTTCAGTTAAGGCATCCTCTGCCACAGCCGCTGCCGTTTGCAACCGCTTCTCACCAATCTGCCCCGCATTACTTTTTAACGTGTGTGCCAGTCTGTGCGCCTGTTTGCCATCGCCGTCACTAAGAGCCTTAGCAAATTCATTGAATGTATTTTGGTTTGTCTTTACAAAATTCAGTTTGATTTTTTTCAGCATTGCTTCTTCTTCAGCAGACTGGTTAGTACTATCCACAGCGACATAGCACTCAACGGGGATGTATTTTACTAAACATCTCCAAAGCTCCTGTGCGGTAAAAGGCTTACCTACAGTATCTGCCATCCCGCTGATTTTATACAATTCCAGATCGTTTGACATCACATTTGCGGTCAACGCAACAATCGGCGTTTTGACTCCCATCGCTGCGATTTGAGTTGCGGCATCCAAACCGTCCATAATCGGCATATGTATATCCATAAATATCAAGTCGAAAGGCTTTGCATCTCTCTTCAGGCGCTGAGCGACAATATCGACGCCTTCCTTGCCGTTATGCGCCACTACGGTTTTTATACCAACCCTTGCCAGATGATCGCAAATTACTTGTTGATTCAAGCTGTTATCCTCGCAAACCAGAATCTCACCCATAAACTGCGGCTTTTCATATTCATTGGCAACAATTTTCTGAGAAAATCCATCTCCGGAAGTGTCGTCAATCATCTCGAATGTCAGCGCAAAAGAAAATCTGCTGCCGACTCCGACTGTGCTTTCCACAATAAGCGAGCCACCCATTAACTCTATAATGTTTTTTGTTATTGTCAGACCAAGCCCCGTGCCTCCGAATCTTCTCGTAACGCTTTCATCAGCTTGGGTGAACGGCTCAAAAATCTTGTCGATTTGCTCTTTTGTCATGCCGATGCCGCTGTCTTTTATTTCAAAATTAATCGTAACACGGTTTTCTTCTTTGTTTGCAACAGATGCCAGCAGCTTGACCGTGCCTACATTTGTAAACTTAACAGCATTAGAAAGCAGATTAGTCAGTACCTGCCTGACCCTTACAGGGTCACCGAGCAGCTTTTTGCCGACAGACGGCTCAGCATAGCAATAAAGCATGATACCCTTTTCCTTGGTCTTCGGTGTTATAGAAGCTTGGCAATGCTCGAAAATATCCGGCAAGTCAAACGGTATATTTTCCAAGACTATTTTGCCTGATTCAATTTTTGATATATCCAGAATATCATTAATAATCTTAAGTAACCATTTTGCGCTGTCTTGTATGTTATCGAGGTATTCTCTTGTTTTTTGAGGTAAATCCCCGTATTGCGCAAGC
>WRDH01000046.1 GCA_009783555.1 Oscillospiraceae bacterium | reverse complement strand
CTATATAGACTGGACGGTTAAAAAGCGTCTTCGCGATATGACCATCCATATGAAAGAGGGGTGCCGCGCGTGACACTGAAACCCGATGAAATTAGCTCGGTAATAAAACAACAAATCCATGCCTATTCCGCAAAACTGGATGTAGCCGAAGCAGGCAGCGTTATCCAGGTTGGTGATGGTATTGCCCGTGTATACGGGCTGGAAAACGCAATGAGCGGAGAACTGCTGGAGTTCTCAAGCGGCGTTTTCGGCATTGCCTTCAACCTTGATGAAGACAGTATAGGTGTCGTGCTTTTGGGTGCTGACACACTCGTTAAGGAAGGCGACGTTGTAAAGAGAACGAAGCGTATAGCTGAAGTTCCTGTCGGCGATGCCATGCTTGGCAGAGTTGTTTCTTCGCTGGGTGAGCCTGTTGATGGCAAAGGTCCCATCGCAAACACAAAGACACGCCACATCGAACGTGTAGCCCCCGGGGTTATTGAACGCGGCGAGGTTAACACACCATTGCAAACGGGAATTAAAGCAATAGACTCGATGATTCCTATCGGACGCGGTCAACGCGAGCTTATTATTGGTGACCGTCAGACAGGTAAGACCGCCATTTGCGTTGACACAATAATCAACCAAAAAGGCGCAGGTGTCTACTGTATCTATGTAGCTGTAGGTCAAAAGACATCAACAGTTGCCCGTATTGTCAGAACCCTTGAAGAAGCCGGTGCAATGGAATACACCACTATTGTCGTGGCTGCTGCCAGTGATTCTTCTCCGATGCAGTACATCGCACCATATGCAGGCTGCGCTATCGGGGAGGAGTGGATGGAAGAAGGCAAAGATGTCCTTGTCATTTATGATGACTTATCCAAGCACGCGGTTGCTTACCGTGCACTTAGCTTGCTTCTGAGGAGACCGCCGGGACGCGAGGCATATCCGGGCGATGTTTTCTACCTGCACTCAAGACTTTTAGAGCGTGCAGCTAAACTTAGTGACGAAAGAGGCGGCGGGTCACTAACCGCGCTTCCTATCATTGAAACACAAGCAGGTGATATATCCGCATATATACCGACAAACGTCATTTCAATTACAGACGGGCAGATTTATCTTGAAACAGAACTCTTTAACAACGGCATACGCCCCGCTATCAATCCCGGCTTCTCTGTCTCGCGTGTCGGCGGTGCCGCGCAAATACCGGCAATGAAAAAGATTTCAGGTCCCCTGCGTATTGAGCTTGCACAATACAGAGAGCTTGCATCATTTGCACAATTCGGTTCCGACTTGAGCAAAGACACATTAGACCGCCTGCGTCATGGCGAGCGTATCGTTGAAATACTAAAGCAACCGCAATACCAGCCGCTTTCCGTAGAACAACAAGTCATGATTCTCTTCCTGCTGACCAACAAATACTTCTCCGCAATAAATGTTGAACAAGTACAATCAGCATCACGCGAATTTTTAAGCTTCATAGATGAGCGACATAATGACATCACAAAAGAACTAAATGAAACAAAAGTCGTCTCAGACGAGCTAACCGAAAAACTAAAAGCCGCAGCCGACGAATTTTTCAAAAACTTTAATTAACGAGGTTTGATTTATGGCTTCTATGAAGGCTATAAAAAAGAGAATAACGAGTGTCAACAACACCAAAAAAATCATGAAAGCCATGAATTTGGTTGCGGCTTCCAAGCTTCAAAAAGCCAAATCCAGGCTTGATGATATCCGCCCTATGTACAGTGATATTAAGAAAGTTATGGAAAATATCAGGGCAGGCGTCAGTGATGAAATGCAGATTCCTTTTGCCGAAGACCGCGAGGTAAAAAACGTACTGTATATTGTACTGACAAGTGACAGAGGACTCTGCGGAAGCTTTAATGCCACTGTGTCAAAAGAAGCTCTTGCATATGTAGACGCGCAAAAAGATAAAAGCGCCAAGATAATAGCAGTCGGTTCAAAAGGATGGGATTATTTCCGCCGCCGTGGAAAAGAAATAGTACACAGATGCGAAGGAGCATCCGAAGCATCATCATTTGCCGATGCAGAAGCTCTGGGTTACAGAATCGCGGATATGTATTCTTCCGGTGAGGTTGACGAGGTGTATATTATTTACTCTCACTTTGAATCAGTACTTACACACATCCCTTATATCGAAAAGCTTCTGCCGCTCAGAATGGCTGATAGCGAAAACTTTGATGCAGGATCGTTTACCATGTCTTATGACCCCGATATCAAAACCTTCATCACACACGCAGTCCCAATGTATTTAAATGTCACAATCTTCGGCGCAATGATGGAGTCAGCAGTTTGCGAACAAGCATCGCGAATGACCAGCATGGACTCTGCAACAAGAAACGCAACGGATATCCTTGACGATTTAACACTTGAATATAACAGAAAACGTCAAGGCATGATCACTCAGGAAATCACGGAAATAGTCAGCGGCGCAAACGCACAGCAATAATCCCGGCATCATCCGTCACTACGCCACGGCATTAAGTAATATCGTAGCAATTCGTGCCACCTTCTTCGAGAAGAAGGCATAATCCCATAATAAAGGAGAGATTGGCTTGGCTGAGAGAAATATAGGTAAAATCCTACAAATAACCGGAGCGGTGGTCGACTTTAAGTTCGACACCAATCTACCCGGTCTTTACAATGCGGTAGAGGTAGAAAGCGGCGACAGGACAGTCGTATTCGAGGTTGCACAGCATCTTGGCGACAGTGTTGTCCGCTGTATTGCCATGGATTCCACAGACGGGCTTGTCAGAGGTATGGATGCTATTGACACGGGAGCTCCAATCTCCGTACCTGTCGGAGAAGAGACTTTAGGGCGATTGCTCAATGTACTCGGCAACGCAATTGACAATAAGCCGAATCCCGTAACAAAGGAGCGTTGGTCTATCCATCGTACCTCCCCGGGATTTGCCGATCAAACAGCCACCACAGAAATGTTTGAGACAGGGATAAAAGCAGTTGACCTTCTTTGCCCGTATTCAAAGGGTGGTAAGATTGGATTGTTCGGAGGTGCAGGGGTCGGTAAAACAGTTCTTATTATGGAACTCATCCGCAACATCGCTACCGAACACGGCGGATATTCCGTTTTCGCGGGAGTCGGTGAGCGTACACGTGAAGGTATAGATTTATATAACGATATGACACGTTCCGGCGTTATTGATAAAACAGCTCTTGTATTCGGTCAGATGAACGAACCTCCCGGTGCTCGTATGCGTGTCGGTTTCTCGGGACTGACGATTGCCGAGTACTTCCGTGATGTTTCACTTCAGGACGTTCTCTTATTTATTGACAATATATTCCGTTATGTACAAGCAGGCTCAGAGGTTTCCGCGCTGCTCGGCCGTGTACCCAGTGCCGTTGGTTATCAACCTACACTCGCAACGGAAGTCGGAAGTCTGCAAGAGCGTATAACTTCAACAAAAACAGGTTCAATAACATCTGTACAGGCTATCTACGTGCCTGCTGACGACTTTACAGACCCTGCCGCAGCTACAACATTTACACATCTTGATGCTACAACTGTGCTCTCCCGCGCTATAGTTGAGCAAGGAATATATCCGGCAATTGACCCGCTCGATTCCACATCCAGAATTCTTGATGCCACAGTTATCGGTAAAGAGCACTACAATGTCGCAAGGTCTGTTCAAAGTATTCTTCAAAGATACAGAGACCTGCAGGATATCATAGCAATTCTCGGTATGGACGAGCTGTCCGAAAATGACAGGCTTATAGTCGACAGAGCGCGAAAGGTTCAAAGATTCCTGTCTCAGCCGTTCTTTGTGGCAGAGAAATTTACCGCTATACCCGGAAAATATGTCCCGGTTAATGAAACCATCAGGGGCTTTGCGGGAATTATTGACGGTGAATATGATGATATCCCCGAAGGCTACTTCCTCAACAAAGGCACAATAGACGAGGTTGCGGAAAGTTACAGGGTTTAAGAAGTATCGTCATTCCGAACTTGATTCGGAATCCCCTGATTAGAGCATATTTATGTACGGGATTGCGGGTCGAGCCCGTAGTGACGAAGTTTAGGAGATAGCTAATGGCTGTTGCAGCGAGAAAATTTAATTTACGTATTGCTACACCGGACAATGTAAAGTATGATGAAGATGCCCAGATGATTATCATGCGTTGTATAACGGGTGATATGGGAATACTTGCCGACCATGAGGCAACATCAGCCATACTCGACTATGGTGTCCTTCGTATCATTAATAATGACGAAGAACGCAGAATGGCTGTATTTGGCGGAATTGCTCAGGTCGGTGATAATAAAGTCACAATCCTGGCAAATGATGCACAATGGCCTGAAGACATTGATATGGCGTTTGTTGAAGCTGAACGTGACCGTATGGAACGCCGTTCCCGTGAAAGTCAGGACGACCTCGCGATACAAAGAGACCAGGTCATTATGCGCCGCACACTTGTGCAGATGGAAGTCAGTACATTCCCGCTTGTCAGCAGAACAAACAGGGAAACCGACGAAGAGAAAAAATAGTAAACGGGCTGCCGGTGGCAGCCTGACTCCTGTAAAAACAACTAAAGTATACGTGAATATGCACGATATATATATTGAGCTGTATACAGCTGTCAAAGGTAGGGCTTAATGAAGGGTATAACTTCAATAATCGGAATGGTAGTATGCTTCGCCTGTATTTTCGCCGGAGTTGTTATTCTTGGTGGAGAAATAGGCGACTTTATTGATATTCCAAGTGTTGTGCTGGTTATTGTCCCGACAGTTGCCGCAATTATCGCAACATTTCCAATGTCATTGCTTGCCAAAGTACCCGGTCACTTTAAAGCAATGCTCGGACAGGAATCCAGTCCTAATGAATATATTGACAAAATCGTCGCTCTCGCCGAGAAAGCTCGTAAAGAAGGCCTCCTTGCATTTGAAAAAGAACAGGTTGACGATGCCCTGATGGCATATGCTCTGCGTATGATGGTTGACGGTCTTGACAAATTCTCGGTCAAATTTGCTTTAGAGGATTGTATAAACGGAATTAAAGAACGCCACATGGAAGCCATTGCTATTTATGATAAGGGTGCTGCTTTTGCACCTGCATTCGGTATGTGCGCAACAGTTGTTTCACTTGTTAACATGTTGATGGGACTTGATTTTACTGACCCTAATGCCATAAACAATCTTGGTGTGAACATGGCAACAGCTCTTATAACGACTCTGTATGGTTCAATGCTTGCAAACATTGTTTTCATACCGATTTCGGGACGTCTAAAGCTTCTGCATAAAAAAGAAATCTTCTGCAAAACAATGGTTTGCAACGGTCTTTTGTCAATTTTAAACGGTGATAACCCCCGCGTTATCAAAGATTATCTCGTAGAGCAACTGAGTGCAACAGACGGTGCGCAATTTAAGGATGAGCCGAAATCATCAGGTTAGCGGAACAATTAAAAGCATTTTTACGTCATTGTTGATATGAAAAGAGGTGAGCATCAATGGCAGCAAGCAGTGATGATCGCGGCAACGAAAGAGCAGGCGGCGGTGAAGCTGAACAGGAAGAGAGAACTGACGGTTGGATGGCGACCTACTCGGATATGGTCACACTTCTGCTGACGTTCTTTGTTTTGATGTTCGCTCTGTCAAATGTAGATAACGAAAGAGCAGAACTATTTTTAGCGGCAATGTCCCGCGGAGGAATCACTGCCGAGCAGTTTATGGAAATTCGTGAGCGTTATGAGATTGATGAGTTTGATGGCGGGGAGTGGGATGATGAGTTCCCCATGCCTGCACACGATGACGATTGGGGTGAAGAGGACGAAGATCCCGGCGGTGAAGAAGGTGAAACCGAGGGTGAGCGCAGACTGCGTGAGCTGGCGGCGGCAATTTCGGATTGGATTACCGGAGCAGGTCTTGAAGATGATATCGCTGTTTCGTTTAATGGAGATTTTTTAATGCTGACATTGGCAAATGATGTCTGGTTTAACTCCGGAAGAGCTGAGGTTCTGCCTGATATGATAGATAAAGCTCAGGTCATTGCCGAACTCCTCGCTGCCAATTTTACGCCTGATGACCCGTTTGAGATCGTCGTGGCCGGTCACACGGATAATGTCCCGATGAGACCGGGTGCTCCCTATCCTGACAACTGGCACCTAAGTGCTGCCCGTGCTCAGAATTTCTTGAGGCTTCTTATCGATGACAGCGGTCTGGAGCCTTGGCATTTCTACATGCGTGCATGCGGTGAGTATCGCCCGATAGCAACAAACGACACCGTAGAAGGCAGACAAGCCAACCGCCGTGTCGAGGTTATGATAACAAGAGCCAGGGAAAATCCCTTATGGGATGATCAAAATTCCTGGCAAGGAACAGATTAATCTTCTTTTCGTTGGTTTAATGTTTCTTCTATATTGAAGCTTGTGTCGAATGGTTTCCATGTCCACATTAGATTCATAAGCATGGACATTGTGATTCCGAATATTAATATAATCGGAAAACCCATTAGCAGTGAATCGGGGAAAAACAATGCCGTCATAGTCCACAGCAATCCGCCTAAAATTGCTCCCATAAAGCTGCGGGGGAGATATGCAAAAGTCATAAGCACGCTGTTTTTTAGTATTCCAAGCGTTTTAAGGTCTATATACGCAAAGTGAAGAAATATATATGGTGTTATCATTCCGAAAAGTAAAAGCGATAGTAATGCAAGGATAATCCAAGATAGTCCGATAACATCTTCACTTATAATCATTGTTATCCATACCAAAATCTGTGTATACACAAATGCTGTGCATAATATGCCAATAGCTGCAGATTGTTTGTAGTTTTCTTTAAATTTTCTTTTAAATTCATACCATACATAACTGGGGTCGTCTCGCATTTGTTTTGTTATATAGTATACGCATGACGTAATAGCACCGCCAACCGGAAATGCCAGAATCAGAGATAGAACAAAGGTAAATAACGGGTAGATACCTGAGAGCGAAAAGAAAAACATTACTATAGACGGTAATACACACACACACAGTATCATGTTCAGCTTAACAAGATCACCTAAATCTCTTATCAACAACTCAAAGAACCGCGCAAAACCTTTTTTGCGCGGTTCATCTTTATTAACTCCCGGTCCGGGTTTGTTAAAGTTTCTGTTGAATATACCCATTTAATTCAATATCGCAAGTTCTGTTTCCGTATCAAAGAGGTGAACGTTCTTCATGTCGAAAGCAACTTTGATATTGTCGCCTGTTCTGGATTTGGTTGTCGGTGCGACACGTGCTGTCATTGTAATATCTGAGTATGTGAGGTACAGATAGACTTCACTTCCCATGAGTTCGCTAACCTCTACGTATGTGTCTATTACAGAATCGGGGTTTGCCGCACGGAATACTTCGTCATCGTAGATGTCTTCGGGGCGGATGCCGAGTTTTACCGGCTTGTCAACATAGCCTTTTATTATGTCTTTGACTTTTTCAGCCGGAAGATACAGCTTATCCGCGCCGACTTCGAGGAAGTAGCCTTTGCCGTCTGTTTTTAACACGGCATCCAGGAAGTTCATTTGCGGGCTGCCGATAAATCCTGCAACAAACATGTTGCACGGGAAGTCATACAGGTTTTGCGGTGTATCAACTTGTTGTACAACTGCATGATTCATAACAACTATACGGTCGCCCATTGTCATGGCTTCTGTTTGGTCATGTGTGACGTATACAAATGTTGTTTCGAGCTTTTTATGAAGCTTTATCAGCTCGGTGCGCATTGATGTACGCAGTTTTGCGTCAAGATTTGAGAGGGGCTCGTCAAGCAGAAAAACAGCGGGGTTGCGGACCATTGCGCGACCTAGTGCGACACGTTGGCGTTGACCTCCGGAAAGTGCTTTTGGTTTTCTGCTGAGAAGATGTTCAATGTCAAGTATTTTTGCGGCTTCACGGACACGGCGATCAATCTCGGCTTTCGGGGTTTTTTTGAGTTTAAGTGCAAATGCCATGTTTTTGTATACCGACATATGAGGATAAAGAGCGTAGTTTTGGAAAACCATTGCTATATCGCGGTTTTTGGGTGGTACGTCATTTACCATTCTGTCTCCGATGTAGAGTTCACCTTTTGTGATTTCTTCAAGACCTGCAATCATCCTGAGCATTGTGGATTTACCGCAACCTGACGGACCGACGAGAATAACAAACTCCTTGTCCGGTATATCCAAACTGCAATCATCAACTGCAAGGACGTCCCCGGGATAGATTTTCGTGATATTTTTTATCTTTATGCTTGCCATACTTTGCTTCCTCCCTGTTTGTTTACATGAACTCGTGCAATTGTATCACTTTGCGTAGTGAATAGTCAAGATGTAAATAAGGTGTTTTTTATCAAAAATGTATCTTTTTTCGCTTTGGCCTGATTAAACAGTGTTTTCCAAACCCGATTAACTCTGTTCTGCCCGTTTCAAGCAGAGTCCGGCGTATAATTTCGTAGTTTTTCGGTCTTTTCCATTGCATAAGCGCACGTTGTACGGTCTTTTCATGTATTGTCCGGGGAACATGCATGGATTTCATTGTCATCGGGTCAAGTCCGGTGTAGTACATACATGTTGATATTGTGCCGGGAGTCGGGTAAAATATCTGAACCTGCTCGGGTTGAAAGCCTTTTTTGTTCATATATACAGCCAGTTCCAAAGAATCATTGATTGTGCATCCCGGATGTGCGGCAATTAGATACGGCACAAGAAACTGTTTTTTATTATAGCGGTTATTGAGCTTTGTAAATTTGTTATAAAACGCATCAAATATTTTATTATCGGGCTTTCCCATATAATACAGAACGCTTGCAGCGCAATGCTCAGGTGCGACTTTAAGCTGTCCTGAAATGTAGTGTTGGACCAGTGATGCGAAAAACTCACCGCTTTTATCAAGCATTAAATAATCAAATCTGATACCCGAGCGGATAAAGACTTTTTTTACCCCGATTAAACCTGCAAGCTTTCGCAGGAGTTTGAGATAGTCCATATGTTCAACCTCTAAGTGTTCGCATGGAGGTACGAGACATTTTTTAGTTCTACACATGCCTTTTTTCCCTTGCTGTTTACATGAAGGTTTTCTGAAATTGGCGGTAGGACCGCCTACATCGTGGATATATCCTTTAAAATCCGGATGCTTAACAAACTTTTTTGCTTCTTCCAATATCGATTCGTGACTGCGTGAGGCAACGACCCGTCCTTGATGGAATGCAAGCGCACAGTAGTTGCAGTCTCCGAAACAACCCCTGTTGTGAATAATTGAAAAGCGTACTTCTTCGATTGCCGGTACACCGCCTTCTTTTTCGTACATCGGGTGAACTTCACGGGTAAATGGCAGTGCGTAAATCCTGTCAAGTTCTTCTGTGGAAGGTGTGTATTGCGGCGGGTTGATTATCAGCTTCATTTCACCGCTTCTTTGCACAATCGCTTTACCTCTGACCGGATCGTGTTCGCCGTGCTGCAGCTTTGCTGCTCTTGCGTAATGCGTTTTGTCCCCGGCAACGGATTCAACGGAAGCACATTCCAGATAAGGGAATTCGCACTGCTCCAAAGCGTCTGTTATAAATCCCGTTCCTCTGATATCGGTTATTGCTTCGATTTTTTCTTTCTTAGCAAGGCGTTTTGCAATATGCACTATTGCTGCTTCACCCATCCCGTATACAAGTAAATCCGCACCGCATTCAAACAGTATTGGTTTGCGTACCCTGTCGTCCCAATAATCGTAATGTGCAAATCGGCGAAGTGATGCTTCAAGTCCGCCGATTATTACCGGCAGACCGGGAAATGCGTCTTTTACCAGCTTTGTGTAAACATTAACTGCTCTGTCAGGACGCTTGCCTGCTTTTTTTCCGGGTGTGTAGTAGTCGTCGCTGCGCGGCTTTTTTGATGCGGTATAATGTGCAACCATCGAATCAAGATTCCCCGCAGTTATAAGTGCGGCATATCTGGGTTTTCCCATTAAAAATATATCAATAGGTGTTTTATAGTCAGGCTGTGCAAGAATAGCTACCCTAAATCCTTCCGCTTCAAGAACCCGCCCTATAACAGCCGCGCCAAAACTCGGATGATCTACATATGCATCACCCGTAATTAATAAAAAATCATAGTAGTACCAACCTCTACTGCGCATATCTTGATGCGAAACAGGAAGGAAATCGAAAGTTGTTAGTTCATTATCCATTTAATACAAAACCGTCCGCTTACGCCCGGAGCATTATACTCCTCGCCACTACCCTAAATCCTAACCCCTGGCGTCTAGCCCCTAAATCCTACCAATTTCTTATACCTTTTTCCATTAGGCACAGTTGGTCAGTTACGTTTAACACATCAAAACCGTATTTACTCATGAAGTTTATACCGAGGTTGCCCGAGGGGAGTTCTATACGCAGTCTGTCTCTTTTTAGCTTACGGAAATCTGATATAGCCAGGCCCAATAGTTGGGTCCCGAAGGTATTACCTCTGTGTTTTGGTATGACATGGAGGTAACTTATCCAGCCTATGTTTACTTTGCAATCTTTTTGTGTGTCTATTCCAAGAATCCCAATCGGCTCATCTTCCAAAAAGGCTGTATATTGTCTGTCTACATGTGCTCTTTCACCGGCTTTTGCCTTGAATATTCGCAGCAAATCTTCACTGCATACATCGTTTAGTTGCATGAATCTTAGATTTTCTGAGATTCGTCTTTTTTCTTCACGCCACCATGTTTGATTTTCAAGTGTGCTGTCTTCCTTCACCAGATGTGACGTACAACCTTTATGCTCTACTTTGAATTTATTGTGCTTATATGTCAAATACGTGACTGCTGTGTTGTCGAAATACGGCATTTTTGATGTTTCGTTTGAATCAATGCCTTCAAACAAGCACATCAGTGAGCGGATTGCAAACCCGTGTGAAAAAAGTGCTATGGTCTCTCCGTTGTGTCTTTTTGCGACTTCTGTTATAAATGAATACATACGTGCTTTTACGTCTTCGTAGGATTCGCTTCCGCCAATGTTCCATAGACCGGGATCTTTTTCAAATTTTTCGTTCATAGCCCTGTAGTTGTACTCAATGTCACCCCAGGCCATGTCTTCCCACTCACCCATGTTGACTTCCCGGAGCATTACGGTTTTATTTATGGGAAGCCCGTGCGGCTCGCTTAGTGCCGTTGCAGTTTCGCTTGCTCTTGTAAGATCGCTGGAGTAGATTGCGTCGATGTGTGTATTTTCAAAACGTTTTCTTAATCTCTCAATTTGCCTGTACCCTCTTTCGGTGACAAGCCCGTTGTAGTGACCGTGTGCACGGCGGTATATATTTCCTTCTGCTTCCGCATGTCTAATCAGATATATTCTTGTCACTCTGTATTTACCTTCCCTATTAAATCGCTGATTTTGTTTATAGTGTTTCTTTCCATGTATTCTTCGATTTCTTTTGTTATTCTTAATGGTGCGTACGGGTCGTCAAAACAAGCTGTGCCTACTCCGACGAGGCTTGCGCCCGCAAGCATCATTTCCACCGCATCGTTTCCTGTCATAATGCCGCCCATACCGAGTACAGGGATTTTTACGGCTGTCGCTACCTGCCAGACCATCCTGATTGCAACCGGAAATACAGCGGGTCCCGATAATCCTCCGACAATGTTGTTTAATACGGGTTTGCGTGTTGTTGTGTCTATTCTCATACCCAGTAAGGTATTTATTAAGGATATTGCATCAGCACCGGAGGCTTCTGCTGATTTTGCTATTGATATTATGTCCGTTACATTAGGTGAGAGTTTTACCATCACGGGAGATGTTGCTTTTTTCATAACAGCTTCCGTAACCGCCGTTACACCTTCCGTTGATGTGCCAAAAGCCATTCCGCCTGCCTTGACATTAGGGCATGACACATTTATCTCCAGTATATCTACGCCTGCGTCTGACAGTTTTTCGGTCATTTCTACATATTCTTCAACTGTATTGCCGGATATATTTGCGATAACAACTGTGTCATGTTCACGCAAAAACGGCAACTCATCGGTAATAAACGCATCCACTCCGGGATTTTGAAGCCCGACGCTGTTGAGCATACCCATCGGTGTTTCGGCTATCCGGGGCGGTTTATTTCCGAGCCGCGGCTTCGCTGTCAAGCCTTTGACACAGATACCGCCGAGTTTGGACAACTCGTAGAACTCGCCGTATTCCCTGCCAAAACCAAATGTACCTGATGCCATGACTATGGGATTTTTGAAGTTATATCCTAAAAAATTAATGCTTAATTCCTTCATTGTTGTCTCCTGTTGATAGTTGGCAACTACTTGGAGGGTATCCGGAAAATTTGCAATGCTTCCAGCCAATGCACTAGCACTATAGTGAAAACTTGTATTATCGGCAAAATTCGTGTGCTGACTGAAATCATTGAAAATTTTCCGGATACCCTCCAAGCAGTTACCAGATTACGTTGCTTGCGTTGAATACCGGACCGTCTATACACACTCTGCTCATTTCTGTATTTTCAATCACCGTGCCTGAACTGTCTTGCGCTGTGGTACCGCTATTGTTTACCGTTGCACATGCACAAACCAGACACGCTCCAATACCGCAGCCCATGCGTTCCTCCAGTGAAACCTGACATTGAACATTGTACTTTGCACACATGTCTGCCACAGCTTTTTGCATAAGTAATTGTCCGCAGGACATTACTGCGGAATATTCGCCGCTTTTCAACAGTTCTTCAAGCGGTTTTGTGACAGCTCCTTGGATTCCTGCGCTGCCGTCGTCTGTAGTTACAATGACTTTCTCACAGATTTTTATAAACTCTTCTGTAAGTATGATTCTGTCGGCACTTCGGAAACCGAGAATTGCGATAACATCGTTTTTTCTCGATTCCCCGGGTGCCAATCTGTTTGTCTTTTTTGCTTTACCATTTGCCGACTCCGCAGCCAGAAGCATAGGTGGTGTCCCAACGCCTCCACCTACGACAATTATCTTGCCGTTTGGAATATTAAATCCTTTTCCCAACGGACCCAGAATATTAAGCTCATCTCCGATTTCTTGCTCTGACAACCAACGTGTCCCTTCCCCTTTTACTTCAAAAACAAAGCGGATATTACCCCCTTGTAAGCTGCATATGCTTATCGGACGGCGCAGTAAACGGGTCTCTCCGCATTTTATATGCAAAAACTGACCTGCAGATGATTGTCTTGCTAATTCATTGCAAGACACTGTGATGGAAACCACCGCATCGGCTAGTGTTTTTTTGTCTACAATTTCACATAAAAAAACGTCAGGCATGAGCATTTTCCTTTTTGTAGGGTCTGACATCCCTGACAGACCGCTTATTTTCGCAACAGTAGTATACACCATTTCTCTACTATTTACAACTGCGGGAAGTATGATAAAATGGTGTTGTAGATTCACTGCATGGGGGATTGCGGCTCGGAGACCGCAATGACGGACACGGTATGTTCTGTAGCAAGACTTTTTTCCGGAGGTAAGCTAATGCGAAAGAATATTGCAGATTTATTAAGCACTAATCCATATCCGGGGCGCGGCATAATTATCGGCTGCAGTGATGATGGTAAGCGGTCGGTGATTGTTTATTTTATCATGGGGCGTAGTGAAAATAGTCGTAACCGTGTTTTTGAAAGAACCGAAGACGGTATCCGTACAGCGGCGTTTGATCCTGCGAAGCTTACAGATCCGAGCCTTGTCATATATCATCCGTTCCGTCGGTATGAAGATACGGCAATCATCACAAACGGTGATCAAACCGATACTATTTTTGATTTTTTTAAGCAGGGTCACAGCTATTATACGGCACTCAGGACACGTGAGTTTGAGCCGGATGCTCCAAACTACACACCGCGTATATCCGGGGTTGTATGGCCCTGCGGCAGTTATGCACTTTCAATATTGAAATCAATCGAAAGCAGTGCTGCGTGCTGTCAACGTTCTTTCTTTGAATATACCGGAACAACGCCGGGGTTTGGACATTTCATCTCAACATATGAAACAGACGGCAATCCCCTTCCCTCTTTTAAAGGTGAACCAATACCAATCAGCATTACCGATTCATGCGGTCTTGAGGCATTCGCTTTTGAGGTTTGGAATGCTTTGGATGACGAAAATAAGGTTTCGTTATATGCATGGGAGCGCGATTTTGACACGGGTGATGTTAATGATTTGATAATTAATAGGCATTGAAAGGCAAGCTATATGAAAGAATTAGAACTAAAATACGGATGTAATCCCAATCAGAAGCCTTCCAGGATTTTTATGGAGGATGGGGAGTTGCCTGTTGAAGTGCTTAACGGTAAGCCGGGGTATATTAATTTTCTTGATGCTCTCAACGGTTATCAGCTTGTCCGAGAATTGCATGAGGCAACGGGGTTTCCTGCGGCAGCTTCTTTTAAGCATGTCTCGCCTGCCGGTGCCGCTATCGGCTTGCCGCTCAGTGAGATTGAGGAAAAAATGTTCTTTGCAAACGGTTTGCCGCTTTCGCCGCTTGCCTGCGCGTATGTCAGAGCACGCGGTGCCGATAGAGTATGCTCCTATGGTGACTTTGCAGCACTTTCTGATGTATGTGATGAAGAAACCGCCATGGCACTCGCTTCCGAAGTTTCCGACGGGGTTATTGCGCCGGACTTTTCCGGTAAAGCATTACAAATACTTAAAGAAAAACGCAAAGGAGGGTACAGTATCGTGAGAATCGACCCGAACTATAAACCCCGCAACGATGAGTGCAAAGATGTCTATGGTGTTATATTTGAGCAAGGTCGCAATGAGTTAAAAATAGATGAAAGGCTTCTCGAAAACATAGTAACAAAAAACCGCAACCTGCCTATATCCGCAAAACGTGACCTTATAATTGCGCTTATCACTCTTAAATATACACAATCAAACTCTGTTTGTTACACGGTTGGCGGACAAGCAATCGGTATCGGAGCAGGACAACAAAGCCGGATCCACTGCACACGCCTTGCCGGAAGTAAAGCAGACAACTGGTTTTTAAGACAACACCCTTCCGTACTGGAACTCCCATTCAAAGAAGGACTCCCACGCCCAATACGTGACAATGCAATCGATTTATTTTTATCGGATGATTACGACGATATCCTGCATGACGGTGCTTGGCAGAAACTGTTCACGGAACACCCGCAAGAATTAACAATAGAAGAAAGAAAAGCCTGGATATCAAACGCAACAGACGTATCCCTTGGAAGCGATGCTTTCTTCCCCTTCGGAGACAACATAGAGAGAGCAAACCGCTCCGGAGTAAAGTACATAGCACAACCCGGCGGCTCAATAAGGGATGATGACGTGATAGAAACTTGCGATAAATATGACATGGTAATGGCATTCACAGGAATAAGGTTGTTTCATCACTAAGATTATGCACTACCTTGAATCAGTGTGGATTGGCTTCAAGACGCGCTGACACTGCAACCCTTAATTTCATCTAATTTTGTTCTTGATTTTTTTTATTTCCATGATAGAATATTTTTGAAATAAAAGAAACTTGGAGGTATTACCATGGCTCATAAAATCAGCGACGAATGTATTTCTTGCGGTGCCTGTGTTCCCGAATGTCCTGTGGACGCAATTAGTGAAGGCGGTTCTCACTATGAAATCAGTGATGCATGCATTGACTGTGGTGTTTGTGTAGGCTCCTGCCCTGTGGACGCAATTTCGGAATAACAAATTATAAGCTAAATCAAAATAACTCGTCATTGCGGGCTCAACCCGCAATCCCCACGGTAGTGCACACTTACGGGATTGCGGCTCGGAGGCCGCAATGACGGTATAAGGAAACAAGAGTATTATGTCAAACTCGACACCTGCAACATTATATCTTGTTGCAACGCCTATCGGGAACCTATCTGATATATCCGAACGGGCAATCAAGACATTGAGAGATGTTTGCTTTATTGCGGCAGAGGATACCCGTATCACGCGTAATTTGCTTGAGCATTTTGGAATAAAAAAGCCGCTTATCAGCTATTATAAGCATAACAGCCGCAGCAGCGGTGAGAAAATCGTTCTCAGGATTCTGGATGGTGAAAGCTGTGCACTTGTGACAGATGCAGGGACACCCGGAATAAGCGACCCGGGAGAAGACCTTGTCAGATTGTGTGTAGACAATGATATTCACGTAGTCGTAATCCCCGGAGCTTGTGCTGTCGTGGCTGCTCTTTCGCTTTCGGGACTTTCAGCCAAACGCTTTGCATTCGAAGGATTTTTACCGATCGAAAAGAAAAAGCGTTCGCAGCAATTATCAGAGCTTCAGGCTGAACAAAGAACTATGGTATTTTATGAAGCACCTCATAAACTTGTACGCACACTCACAGATATGCTCAAAGCATTCGGTGACAGGCGTGTATCAATATCCAGAGAAATGACAAAAATATATGAAGAAACCCTGCGAATGACTCTTTCTGAATCGATTGTGCATTTTGAAAGTGTTTCTCCGCGTGGTGAGTTCGTCATTGTCGTAGAAGGTAACTGCATACAATCAACTCCCGATGATAAGTTAAGTGAGGGTGTTGTGGTCGCAACCGATTTGATTGAAAAAGGACTATCTGTCCGCGATGCCGTAAAAAGAGCAGCCGGTGAAGTCGGCTGCTCAAGGAACTCGTTGTACAAAATGTTGACTATAAATAACTGCTAGGAGCTTACATGTACCGGTCTTGACCAAACCTCCAGCTCTTCACCGTTATTAGTGATTACAATCCTTACTCTCGTATTTCCTCGGGCTACTCTTGACACTTTGAAGCCATATCTGCCGGCCTGCCCAACAATTACCTCTTCTATAGTAACAACATCTTCATTGTTGCTTATGAACTCAATTTCGAAATCGTCTCCCCTATCAAAACCGGGGGGTTCGATTGTAAATGCAAATTGCACTGTTTGATCTGACGAACTAAGCGTAAAGCTCTCTCTATCCCACCGGTTATTTCCAAAATACACAGTGATTGAACCAATAGGGATTTGAATCACCGGTGTTGGCTCCGGTGTCTGTGTAGGTGGCGGCGTCGGAAGGCCGGGAAGTGAATTTATATCGTCTTCCGGATTATTCATGCTCGGTGATTCTACCGGAATCACAGGTGTCGGATCTCCGGGTGTAGAAAATAGTAATATACCAGCGGCGACCGCAAATACAGCTATGATTAATACGCTGATTATCATTTTACCTTTTGCGTTATCAGATTCATCCGAATATTTGCCGCGGCCTATGCGGCGTGCTCCGCAGTAGGGGCAACGGCTGCGTACTCCCGAGTATTTACGGTCACATCTTGCACACTTTATCTCGTTAACAATAGCCATATTATACTCCATTTCATCCAATATGCTTAAGTAACGGTAATTTACTATAATTATCGCGATTTGTCAAGATAACTTTGCATTTTACTGCGAAAAATAGTTGACATAATGCAGCTGAAGGTATGCATTTGTAACACTCTCATGAATCGAATAACCCTCTTAATATAGGTGTTTCCATTAGCGCGGGTCTTTCGACAAATGATTTTATGTCAACAAATGTTTGCTCTTCGCTTGCTCTTTCAAAGCCTGTCATTATCTCGTTTATATGGAGCATAAGCTCTCCGCTTGCACGGGCGTTTCTACCGGTTTCAATTGCTTTTGCCATATCGGCAAGTCCCAAGCCCCGCGAGTTATCGTGGTATTCAAATAAGAGAGGTATTTCTGCAAACCCTTCCGAGCCTGCTCTGAACAAGCGTACAGGTCCATCGAAAAAGTTCGGATCAGGAACGCTTAATGTTCCTTCAGAACCGTAAATCTCTATGTGCGGAACCTCCGCAGCATGTACGTCAAAGGTTGTGAATATCGTACCAATCACGCCGTTGTGGAAGTTCATTAATCCTGTTACATATGTCGGCACATCCACAGTAATGACTTTTCCGTATTGCGGCTTGCTTGTGATTGTTCTTTCCGTAAAAGATGCTTTTGTCATGCCCGCAACTGTCTTTACAGGACCCAACAAGCTTACAAGCGCAGTCAGGTAGTACGGTCCCATGTCGAGCATCGGACCTCCCCCATATTTGTAATAAAATTCCGGATCGGGATGCCATGATTCTGTCCCGCGGCTGACCATAAACGCTGAGGCTCCCAAAACATCACCAATGAAGCCATCATCGATCAGCTTGCGGCATGTTTGTATACCTGCACCAAGAAAAGTGTCGGGTGCTCCGCCAACCTGCAGATTTTTCTTTTTTGCCAATGCCATTATCTTTTCAGCTTCACCAAATAACGCTCCGAGCGGTTTTTCTGTATAAACATGTTTGTTTGCGGTCAAAGCAGCCATTGTGACTGTAAAATGCTCGTACGGACGCGAGAGATTTAGTACAATATCGACATCGGGGTCGGATAATAATTCATGCATATCTTTATATATTTTTTTTATGCCAAACTCACTTGCTTTGCTGTGCGCACGCTCCGGTACTAAATCCGTAACACCGGTGATTCTTAAATCCTTGAATACCTCGATAATGTTACTCATGTAAATATCGCAGATATTCCCACAGCCGACAAAACCTACTCTCTTCATAAATAAAACTATTCCTTTCCATTTTCAAAATTTAAAGTATGATGAGAGCTTCATAAAATCATCTATACTTAAAACCTCACCTCTAACGCGCATGTCAAATCCGCATTTTTCTACGATTTTTGTTATATCTGCTTTTGTGTGAGTTTTCTCAAAAGCAGCATTAAGCGCATTAATCAATGTTTTCCTGCGTTGTCCGAATGCTGCACGAACAACCCGAAAGAAGGTTTTTTCTGCTTCTTTGTTCATCAGACGTTCTTTGTGAACTTCCATCTTTACTACAGATGATGTAACTTTCGGGCGTGGTAAAAAACATTCAGGCGAAACATCGAACATGATTTTTGGAGTTGTGTGATAGTTTACGTAAACGGTAAAGGCACCATATTCAGAGCTTGCAGGTTTTGCACATATCCGCTTTGCAACTTCTTTCTGTATCATAACAGTGATGGTTTCAAATACCTCTGCTACTAAGAATGCAGTTATTGCAGGCGTTGTAATATTGTAGGGCAGATTAGCGCATACATGGCAGGGCAGATTGCTCATTGTGTCGCGCATTAATTGCTTAATGTTCAGTTTTAGGATATCACCTTGAATAATGCTTACATTTTCTGTTTCTTTAAAAATGCTCTTCAGTATCGGCACAAACCGTTTATCAAGCTCTACAGTAGTTACGTGACCTGCAGCTTTGCTAAGCTCCATCGTAAGTGACCCCAAACCCGGACCGACCTCCAAAACACCGCATGATTTGTCAAGTCCTGCTTCTCTTACAATCTTTGCCGGAATATTCGGGTCAACAAGGAAGTTCTGCCCCTTTGATTTTGTAAGCTTTATTTGATGAGCGTTTAGCAAGTCGCAGACAGAGTTCGATATGCTTTTATTTTCGTAGTTAATCAATTTCAATTTTCAACTTTCAATTTTCAATTTCCATAATATCAAACCAACTTATCACAAGCAATAAAAAGTTGCATTGTTTTCCCTTGAAAGTGTCTTTTTCGTGTGTTACAATAGCTACTTAGCTAAAGAAAATGAATTCGGAGGTGCTCCAATGGCTCTTGATAAAATTAACGAAATTCACCTTGACGTACTACAGGAGATTGCCAACATAGGCTCAGGTAACGCTGCTTCATCGCTGTCGCGGATGATTGGTCAGCCCGTCGACATCGAGATTCCCGAAATAAGCATAAAGGGGTTTAATGAAGCCATCGAAATTCTCGGCGGTCCGGAAACAATAATGATGGGCACTTTATTGTTCCTGACAGAAGGGATTCAAGGCATGATGATGTTCCTCTTGCCAATAGATGTTGTTTGTGATCTGGTCAACATGTTAATGGGAACGGAAATTACCAGCCATGAGGAAATCGATGAGATGGGCGAGTCGGTCATTATGGAGTGCTCAAATATCATGTCGGCTTCTTTTGTCACGGCGGTTGCCGAAATGACAGACATGGTTATTGATATATCGCCGCCTGAAATTACACTTGATATGCTCGGTTCAATAATGAGCGTACCTTCCATATCATATGCTGATATAGGGGATTCTTTGCTGCTTATGAAAAATAAGCTAGAGATTAAAGGCAAAACCACCAGCGCAAACGTACTCTTGCTTCCCGACATGCCATCTTTGGGCAAGTTAATGACGAGTCTCGGTATTGATTTTTAAGAGGAGTATTCCCTGTAATATTACAAGAGTGGTCAGATCGACCACTCTTGTTTCTTAAGCTATCGCTTACACGGCAACCTTTGGAATTGCGTCGAAGCCGCGCTGCAGTTCTTCGTCTGTCGGGATATGGTCTGTCATTTTTCCTTCGTTGTAGAGCATGTATGCGCCAAGGTCAAAGTATCCGGTACCGGATAAGCCGAAAAGTATTGTTTTTTCTTCGCCTGTTTCCTTGCACTTTAGAGCCTCATCAATTGCTACACGTATTGCATGTGCAGATTCAGGTGCCGGCAGATTTCCTTCGTGTCTTGCAAATGTTGTCGCTGCTTCGAAGACATCGCTTTGCATTATCGCTCTTGCTTCATTTATATAGCCGTCATGGTAGAGTTGTGACAGTATCGGTGCCATGCCGTGGTATCTTAAACCTCCTGCGTGATTGGACGACGGAATGTAAGTCGCACCCAAGGTATACATTTTAGCTAGTGGTGTTACCATACCTGTATCGCAGAAGTCATATGCAAACTTCCCTCTTGTCATTGATGGGCACGATGCAGGTTCAACAGCGATGAAGTATGGTGCTTTTTTACCTGCCAGTTTGTCCGCCATAAATGGTGACATTAAACCGCCGAGATTTGAGCCGCCGCCTGCACAGCCAATAACGATATCAGGGTACTCGCCAAGCTTTTCAAAAGCCGCTTTAGCTTCTTGCCCTATAATGGATTGATGCAGTAAAACTTGATTGAGAACGCTGCCCAGCACATATTTATACCCTTCTGTTGTCACAGCCGCTTCAACTGCTTCCGATATTGCGCATCCAAGGCTTCCTCCGCTTTCAGGGTCATTTTCCAACAGTTTACGCCCAATATTCGTTGTATCAGAAGGTGATGGTGTCACGGACGCGCCAAAGGTTTCCATTACCGTTTTGCGGTATGGTTTTTGCATTGCGGAAATTTTGACCATAAATACTTTCAGGTCGAGACCAAAGTAGCCGCATGCCATTGCCATCGCAGTACCCCACTGCCCTGCTCCTGTTTCGGTTGTTACACCTGTTAACCCCTGCTCTTTTGCGTAGTAAGCTTGTGCAATGGCTGAATTGAGCTTGTGGCTGCCCGAGGTGTTGCCGCCTTCGTATTTGTAGTAAATTTTCGCAGGCGTTTGCAATGCTTCTTCAAGACAATACGCACGTACAAGCGGTGACGGGCGATACATTTTATAGAAATCACGGATTGGCTCCGGTATTTCAATAAATCTGTCTTTGTCATTAAGCTCCTGCTTTACCAGTTCATCGCAAAATACGGGGGCGAGGTCTTCCACCGTCACCGGTTTCAGCGTTCCCGGATGGAGTATCGGGCAATGATCCGTTTTCATGTCGGCACGGATGTTATACCACGCCTTTGGAATCTCGTTTTCTGATAAGTAAGTTTTGTACGCTACTTGTTGCTTTGACATTTTGGGTTCCTCTCTTTCATTATTTTGCCTCGTCCAGAGGCTGTCCGTGCTTGTGAGATCGTAAAGCCTCACTTGTGAGACTCTGAG
This sequence comes from Oscillospiraceae bacterium, assembly GCA_009783555.1. GTDB lineage: Bacteria > Bacillota > Clostridia > Oscillospirales > Oscillospiraceae > WRMH01. The sequence goes on along the minus strand of WRDH01000046.1, from coordinate 1,697 downwards.
ACAGAGGGTAAAATAAAATACTCCTGTCTCTGCCTAACGTTTCGTCTACGAAACAATTTGCAGGGACAAGAGCATAAGCTCCTGCGGTACCACCCGGCTTGACGCTGTTGCGCCCACTCTGTACACACCAACATGTGTTGACTTTTGTTAACGGAGAGTCATTTCCGTCTCACATACTCGGCTGCTTAACAGTCCTTTCTGCTCGCCCTCCCGGGTCCATTCATCAACGCTTCCGTGCTGCGTTTCCACCATCCGCAACTCTCTAAAACGGTGAGGGTGCTTTGCGCTCTCGCACCCGACGTTGATTACTCACTCCCGTTCATCGGTTTAATTGTGTCAGATTATGATACAATTAAACGCATTTGTCAAGAGTTTTTTTACACTTATTTTTATGTTTCCGTCATTTCTGAAAACTATCAATGAATAATACTCTGTCTTTTTGGTTTAGTTGATTATCTTTTAGGTTGATTGTCTTTTAGGTTTGACAAAAAGACAGCCATACAGTAAAATGCTTACTGTTACACATGCCGCTGTGGTGGAACAGGTAGACACAAGGGACTTAAAATCCCTCGGAGGCAACTCTGTGCCGGTTCAAGTCCGGCCAGCGGTACCAAAACGGGTGGTCTTACAGGAACTGAGATTTTTGTAAGACCATTCGTTTTTATACTGCAAGTGGTAATGGCTCATAGCTGACTGTTACACCTTTTCGTGTCTGCATTTTTATCTCCGGTAATTCAAGAGCTTCGGGTATTGTTATCGCTCCGATGAAATTATAGTGTATTGTGAGCTTCTGACGGTGTATGCCGTCTATTTTTTCTGATTGATGTACTTCAATCCGCTCAATCAACTCCGTAAGCATCCGCTCATTCAACTTTTTTGCTCTTGTGTACTTGCGAACGGTTGAGATAAACATATCTGCGGTCATTGCACTTGTATGTGTGTTATCTAGCTCTGCACTTAGAGTCTTGATACCTGCCTGTAATTCCTTTTGCTCTGCTGTGTATTGAGAGGACATACGGCTAAAACGCTCATCATCAATTTTACCGCTTATATTATCTTCGTACATACGATTGAAAAGCCTATCAAGTTCTCTGTCCCTTGCTTGCATAGTGGCAAGGTCTTTCTTCTTTTTGTCGTGACGGGCAACAGAGTTCTGTTGAGAATCCCCCATTATTATGTTTGCAAAGTCATTCTCAAAGTCACGAGCGAAATGTGTTAGGCGGCGAATTTCTTGTAAGACTACCTTTTCAAGAAAATCAACTCTGATGTAATGTGTTGAGTCGCATATCCCATGATGTAAGTTATTGCCGGAGCAGTTAAAATATTTAATATCATGGTTTTTTTGATTAAAATGATGGTGCATATTCTTTCCGCAATCAGCACAAACTAAGAATCCGCTGAAAATACTTGTTTCGCCCCTGTCAGTCTTACGCTTGCGAGTATTCTTCTTACGCTTCTCGCTCACAAGCTCCCATGTTATACGGTCAATTATCGACTCATGTACATCTTTGAAAATTGCAATATTTTCCGGTGCATTAACCATTCGCTTCTTGTTCTTGAAAGACTTGGTAAAGGTCTTAAAGTTAATTACATCACCGCAATATTCTTGCTTATCAAGAACATTATTCACTGTGGTAGAAGTCCAGTAGTGCGGAACTCTGTCTGTAACCCTCGCCGGAGTATTTATGCCATTGCTT
>WRDH01000045.1 GCA_009783555.1 Oscillospiraceae bacterium | reverse complement strand
GGTGCAACGCCGGGATATTTGTTCCAAATACCGGGATTGAAAATTGGAGAAAAGCTGCTTACAGGGGTTTGGGCATTTTCACCGAAAAGCTATGAAATAAAACAAAACCTGTTAGGTGACAATATTATTGAATATTTCAGACCATTTCAAGATAATCTGAATGATTGCATTTATTTCATTGAAAATCCAAGCCCCGAGCCGTATATTAGTTCGGACGGGGCATTTTCACTGGCTTGCGATGGTGTGTTTCTGCTAGAGAACCTAGGGAAATAGACGTTTTATGCTTTAAAAATATCGATTCCCCTTGACAACACCGTCCGTGGTTACGCTTGACAGAATAAAATATATTATATACAAGACGCACTGAGTCAAGAGTGTATAAAATTAGAAGAAAGGGTTTTTTTAGTTATGATAAGAATAGGTATAGTTGGTTATGGTAATCTTGGGCGAGGGGTTGCTAAAGCTGTTGATATATGTCCCGATATGGAGCTTAGAGCTGTTTTTACACGGCGTGACCCTCGTTCAATAAAAATCGCCGATAGTAATGTTGCTGTATTATCAGTGGATTCTGTTGCGAATATGGTTGATGATATTGATGTTATGATTTTTTGCGGCGGGTCTGCTTCCGATTTGCCTGTGCAGGGTCCGTTTTTTGCGTCGTTATTTAATACTGTCGATAGTTATGATACACATGCAATGATTCCCGGGTATATGGCTTCGATTGATGCTGTCGCGAAAAATACAACTGCGATTATTTCAACAGGCTGGGATCCGGGGCTGTTTTCTATTATGCGCGTTCTTTTTGAGGCGGTTTTACCCGATGGTGATAATTACACATTTTGGGGCGAGGGGTTGTCACAAGGGCATTCGGATGCAATTAGGCGGATAAAAGGTGTTTTACATGCAGCGCAATATACAGTTCCTGTTGAAAGCGCAGTAAATTCCGTCCGTTCGGGTGCAAGACCGGTCCTAGGGACGAGGCAAAAGCATTTGAGAAAATGTTTTGTTGTTGCGGATGATGATGCCGATAAGGATGAAATTGAGAATGCAATAAAAACTATGCCGCACTATTTTGCTGATTACAATACATCAGTTCATTTTATTGATGCGGATGAATTCGCAAAAACCCACACAAACATGCCGCATGGCGGAATGGTTTTGCGCAGTGGCAATACCGTCGGCGTAAATACCGGCGACGGCAACACCGTTGGCGTAAATACCGGCGACGACCGCACCTTCGGTCATAATCAGCATATGGAATTTTCTTTGAAGCTTGAATCAAATCCCGAATTTACCGGTAGCGTTTTAGTCGCCTACGCCCGTGCTGCGTATCGTATGTCGAAAGAGGGGTTGTATGGTGCAAAAACGGTGTTAGACGTACCGCTGAGCTATTTAGCCATAAAAGATAGGTTAGATGTAATAAGGGAGTTGCTTTAGATTTTTTCCCTCACCATTATCATCAATCTTACCAGGTAATTTTTGTCATCTATTGTGCTGATTTCGTTTAGCGGGTATTCTTCGTAGGAGTCTCCGCAGATTTCATAATTATTTTTTTCTATAAAGTCAACTAGTCTCTCGTAGAGCAAACTATTTGGTTTGTAACCATCACGTTTGTAGCCTATTGCATATAGTGCTGCGGGTCTTCTGTCGTATCCTTCGGGGTTATAGAAATAATATCTGTCCGGATTATTCCAGTCTCTTGCTTTTATGCGGTTTTGGGAGTATGTCGCCCAGACGGGATAATTCATATCCAGATCCGGATACTTATTAGCCATATCGTGATAGAAGCTAAGTAGGGCATCATAGTCTGTTCTGTTGCGGCTGTAGTCGTTGATGTCACCGAGTATTATCGCTTCCGCAGGCAGGAATTTCACCGATATTGCTTTTTCATCTATGTTTGCTACAGAGTTTATCGATTTTTTTAGGGTCAGCAATAGTTTCCGGGCATTTACCCATTCTTTGATTTTTGTATCTATTTCGTCGATTTGCCGTTCGAATACCATGTTTGCCAGTTCCGGTGTTCGACGGTCTCTTAAGCTTCGTATATCATCGAGCGACATACCGAGCTGTTGAAATGTACGTATAACATTTACAATAGCCAATTGTGAACTTGAGTAGTAACGATAACCGTTATCTCCACGCATTATCGGAGAAAGCAGTCCGATTCTATCGTAGTGCAGCAATGTGTCACGCGTTGTGCGAGTAAATTCGGCAAAGTCACTTATAGACAGGAGCCCGCTTCCGGACATAATTTTGACCTCTTTTTACTTTCTTTTTGTTTTTTTCCGTTACTTTATCACAAACTATTGTTTTACACAATAGTTATTTTATTGCTTCTATTTAGCGCACAGATTGTTTTTGTACATACTGTTGTATTGTTGTACATTTCGAGAAGGTTTTTATGTTTATTTTGACACTTATCAAAGTGTTGACTCTTGTGTAACACCATAGTGTATGTATTATGATATATGCATTTACCCGTAGCAAATCTATTATATGAGGTTGTAAAATTATGCCAACGATTAGACCGATTTCCGACTTAAGAAACAATTCAAATGAAATTAGTGAGTTTTGCCGCACTTCGCGTGAGCCTGTGTTTATCACTAAAAACGGTGTGGGTGACATGGTTGTGCTGAGCATTGATATGTATGAGAGGCAACAGGCGCAACTCGATTTGTATGCCAAGCTTGCCGAGGCCGAGGCTGACATAGTCGCCGGCTCCGACAGTACGGGATTTTTTGAGTTCGTCAAAAAACAGAGGGTTTACACTAATGAATGATTATGAAGTAAAGATTTCCCCTGCTGCGCAAAATGATTTTTTGGAGGTTGCCGAACGCATAATAATGCTGACTCCCGAAGAGGCTTCATTGCAGTTTGATAATATTATAAAACAGACTGAGGTATTGGTAAAAGCTCCGGAAAGCTGTCCCTCCGCAAGGGATTCACAACTGCGTTTACGCGGCTACCGAATGTTAACGGTTGACGACTACATCTATTTTTTCGTCATTAACGAAAGAAACGTGTACATCCGGCGAATCCTATACGCAAGACGTCAGTATGATAGGCTGATGTAAGCTCATTTGGCTTCATCGGTCGTCCTTGACGACAGTATGAATGGCTAATGTAAGCATTTTGGGGTTCCCTGTTACATTGGTCTTCATTGAAACTCGACCCGTAGTCCCCTTGATGATGCGCTGTTCATGGGATTACGGGCCGAGCTAGTTGTCGATCGCGGAAACTGTTTCTTTGCCTTGACATTACAGTGGTAGCGTGACATACTTGGAGGACAGTTAGAGAGGAGCTTCCATATATGTCTGATAATATTTATACATTTGAAAATGAGGAATATAAGGATTCTTACCGCCATACCGCAGCGCATATTCTTGCGCAAGCTGTGAAGCGGTTGTTTCCCGATGTTAAGCTTGCTATCGGTCCTGCCATTGCCGATGGTTTTTATTATGATTTCGACACACCGGAGCCATTTACACCCGATACTTTAGAACAAATCGAGGCAGAAATGCGCAAGATTATTAAAGAAAAACTGGCTTTGGAGCGTTTTGAGCTTTCACGCGAGAAGGCTTTGGAGTTTGTTCGGAAGCAGGACGAGCCGTATAAGGTCGAACTAATAAACGACTTGCCCGAGGATTCTATTATCAGTTTTTACAAGCAGGGTGATTTTACCGATATGTGTGCCGGTCCTCATGTTGATACTACTGCAAGGATTAAGGCTAATGCGCTGAAACTGACAAGTGCCACCGGCGCATATTGGCGGGGCAATGCCGATAATAAGATGCTGCAGCGTGTTTACGGAACTTGTTTTATGAGCAAGGATGAGCTTGAGGAGTACCTGAGACGAATTGAAGAAGCTAAGCTTCGTGACCATAGAAAACTCGGACGTGAGCTTGATTTATTTGGTTTGTATGACGAAGGTCCCGGATTCCCGTTCTTTTTCCCGAAAGGTATGGTTATTAGAAACAAGCTGATTGAGTTCTGGCGGGAACTGCATACCAAAGCGGGATATGTCGAAATCAGTACGCCATTGATACTCAGCGGGGAGCTTTGGCATCGCAGCGGTCATTGGGATCACTACAAAGAAAGCATGTATTTCACAAAAATCGATGATGCTGATTTTGCAGTTAAACCTATGAATTGCCCCGGTGGAATGCTAGCATATAAACGCCGCATGTGGAGTTATCGCGAGCTTCCCGTACGGATGGCTGAGTTAGGTGTTGTACACCGGCACGAGCTTTCAGGCACATTACACGGATTGATGAGAGTCCGGTTCTTTACACAAGATGATGCTCATTTGTATATGACGCCCGAGCATGTGCCGGCAGAGATTGAGGCTGCTATTGATCTTGCCGATAAGATATATAAGGTTTTCGGATTTGAGTATCGTGTTGAACTGTCAACACGTCCCGAAGACTTCATGGGTGAAATTGAAACCTGGGACATGGCGGAGAAGATTTTGGAAGACGTACTCATCAAAAAAGAAATAAACTACAAAATAAATCCCGGAGACGGAGCTTTTTACGGACCGAAAATTGATTTTCATCTTTTAGATTGCCTCGGTCGTTCGTGGCAATGCGCTACGTTGCAACTCGATTTCCAAATGCCCGAAAGATTTGAACTCGAATATGTCGGAGCGGACGGCGAAAAACACCGCCCGGTTATGATACACCGTACAATGTTGGGTTCGCTCGAGCGTTTTATTGCTATTTTGACCGAGCATTACGCAGGTGCGTTCCCGTCATGGCTTGCACCCGTACAAGTGATTGTTTTACCAATAACAGAACGCACGCATGAATATGCAGGGTCTGTTACCGATAAGCTCACTAATGCAGGTTTTCGTGTTGAGAGTGACTGCCGTAACGAAAAAATCGGTTTTAAAATCCGTGAAGCGCAAATGCAGAAAATCCCGTATATGCTTGTTTTAGGCGATAAGGAAGCCGAAAGCGGTCTGGTAACTGTACGCGAGCGCAAAGAGGGCGATATCGGCAACATGACATTGGATGATTTTATTAACAGGCTTACTGAAGAAATAAAGGATAGAAAGTAATTGCTTGGAGGGTATTTGAAAAACTTTTAATGATTTCAGTCCGCACACAAGTTTTGCCGTCAGTGAAGTTTTTCTCTAAGGTGCTAGTGCGTTGGCTGGAAGCATTTAAAGTTTTTTAAATACCCTCCAAGTAATTACAAAGAGAAAATAATTCTTGTTTTTTTATTCAATCAGTGTAATAATGTCAAAAGAGATTGAGAGATCGAAGTAAGAATTTTATAGAAAGGTTAGAATAATATGAGCAAATTTACAATTCTGGTTGACACAAGCTATGATTTACCACAGGAGTACATTGACGAGAATGAACTCAAGATTATCCCCATCCCATTCCATCTCAACGGCGTGACTCATGAGGATGGTCGTTGGAAAGATATTTCTGATTCAGACTTCTATAAAGCCCTTGCCGAAGGCGGTGTATCGGGTACTACTCTTATTAATCCCGAGACCTTCAAAGAAGCGTTTACAGAATACGCTAAAAACGGCGAAGAGGTTCTTGTTATTTTGCTCTCCAGCGGGCTTTCAGGAACAGCTCAAAACGCTGTTATAGCTCTTAATGATGTCAAAGAAGAATATCCCGATTGCAAAATCAGCGTAGTTGACGGTATGAATGCGGCAGGCGGTACGGGCCTTGTTACAGTGCTTGCTGTAAACAAGCGTGCAGAAGGTCTATCGGCTGAAGAAACTGCAAAATGGCTTGACGAAAGGAAACACTCTTGTCTCTCATTGTTTACTGTCGATGATCTTATGTATCTGCATCGCGGCGGCCGTTTGAGCAAGCTCCAAGCTGTTGCCGGTTCAATTATCGGCATTAAACCGCTTCTCAACGTACATCCGGACGGAACTCTTAAGCTCAAAGATAAAGCACGCGGACGCAAAGCTGCGCTCGAAACACTTGTTAACCAAATGAAACGCGCTTTAAATCCCAATCCAAAACTGGATACGGTTATCATAAGCCACTCGAACTGCAAAGAAGATGCAGAAAAAGTAGCTGCTATGGTTAAAGAAGCAGCCGATGTAAAAGAAATCTTTGTTGTTATGATGGGTCCTGTCATCGGCGCCCACGTCGGCCCGGGTTGTATAGCTTTATTCTTTGAAGCGGATATGGACAGACCAACTTATGAGGCTACGTTTTACAGTAAGAAGTAAATAAAAAATGCGGCGAAAGCCGCATTTTTTATTTTAATCCCTTAAGCCTTGTGCTTCTCTGTCTTTAATTGCGTCTCTTCTTGAGAGGTTTATTCTGCCGCGGTCGTCTATTTCCAGCACTTTTACCCAGGTCATGTCGCCTTCTTTGAGGACGTCTTCGACTTTTTCTACACGGCGATTTTCAAGCTTGGATATATGTACCATGCCGTCTTTTCCGGGCACAAGTTCTACAAACGCACCGATAGGAATAATTCTGACAACTTTTCCTCGGTAAATTTTTCCGATTTCCGGTACGAATACGATATCATCAATCATTTGTTTCGCCGCACGGCAGGCGTTTATATCCGCGGATGCTATGTAAATGCTGCCATCGTCTTCGATATCGACTTTTGCACCTGTGTCGGCACAGATTTTTTGTATAACTTTGCCGCCGGAGCCGATGACTTCCCTTATTTTGTCGGGGTGTATCTTCATCATTATCATCTTCGGTGCGGTTGCTGCAAGTTCTTTACGTGGTTCCGAAATTGTCGGAAGCATTATTTCATCGAGCATTTGGATGCGAGCCTCACGGCACATGTCAAATGCAGATTTAATGATTTCCATAGTTAAACCATCGTTTTTAAGATCCATTTGAATGGCTGTTGCCTTTTTTTGTCCCGCCTACTTTAAAGTCCATTTCTCCATGGAAGTCTTCAACGCCCTGGATATCAATAAATGTTTTCCAACCATCTTCACCTGTTATGAGTCCGCACGAAATTCCGGCGACAGGAGCTTTAATCGGTACGCCTGCATCCATGAGCGAAAGCGTTGAACCGCATATTGCACCTTGTGATGTTGAGCCATTTGACGAGAGTACTTCCGACACTACGCGGATTGCATATGGGAATTCATCTATGCTCGGGAGTACGGGTTCGAGTGCTTTTTCGGCAAGTGCTCCATGTCCTTGCTCGCGGCGTGTTGTTGAACGTACGCCTCGTGCTTCACCGACTGAGAATGACGGGAAATTATAGTGATGCATATAGCGTTTTGTTTCTTCTTCGTATATTGTGTCAAGCTTTTGCACGTTAGATACGGTTCCTAAGGTTGTTATTGAAAGAACTTGTGTTTGGCCTCTTGTATACAGCCCTGAACCATGGACCTGCGGCAGTATCCCTACTTCGGCGGCCATCGGACGTATTTGATTCATTGCTCTGCCATCAACACGTTTGCCTTCAAGCAGCCAGGTTTTTACAACTTTTTTCTGTATTTTATAGGTTATTTCATCCAGTTGTGCTGTAATCTCGGGGTATTCTCCCTCAAATTCGGCAATCATACGCTCAACTACCGCATTATAACGTTCTTCGCGGACTTTTTTGTCGTCTGTGTCCATTGCGAACTTCACATCGTCGAGGTATTTTTCCGTAATCTTTGCAAAAAGATCTACGTTAAATGACGCTTTCGCGTATTCAAATTTGGGTTTTCCGATTTCTTCGACCATTTGATTGATTAGATCTATTATCGGTTTGCATGCTTCGTATGCAGCTTTTATTCCATCGAGCATAACATCGTCGGGAATTTCATTTCCTGCTGCTTCAATCATTACTACCTTGCTTGCCGTAGATGCTATTGTACAGTACATTTCCGTCTCATCACGCTGGGCTGTTGTCGGGTTAATTATGAATTTCCCATCTATTAAACCCAGTCCGACACCTGCAATAGGTCCGTTAAACGGTATATCTGAAATTGATACTGCTGCTGAGGCTCCGACCATTGCCGCTATTTCCGGCGAGCAGTCGTGGTCTACCGCAAGGATTGTGCAGGTTATAGCAACGTCGTTGCGCAGGTCTTCGGGAAACAATGGCCGCATAGGTCTGTCTATCATGCGTCCTGCAAGTACTCCGCGTTCGCCGGGTCTGCCTTCGCGGCGTAAAAATCCGCCGGGGATTCTGCCGACTGCATATAGTTTTTCTTCGAAATCTACCGATAACGGGAAAAAATCAATACCGTCACGCGGGCGGGGGGATGCTGTCACTGCTACAAGGACTACTGTTTCGCCGTAACGTACAAGTATTGATGCGTTACAAAGCTCCGCGAGTTTGCCTGTTTCCATTGTTAGCGGGCGTCCTGCAAAATCTATGCTGTATTTTTTTACGTTCGGGAACTCTCTTTTATTGATAATCATATATTCTCTCTTTCCTAACTTCATACCAAAGCCGGCCTGTTCTTCCCAGTCCGGCTCTGTTTATTTTCTCTACTTTCTTATACCAAGCTTCGCGATACATGCTCTGTAGCGTTCAATGTCCTTTTTCGCTAAATAGTCGAGAAGGCTGCGGCGGCGTCCGACCATTTTTAAAAGTCCCAGTTCGCTGTGTTTGTCTTTTTTGTGGACTTTTAGGTGCTCGGTTAGTTGTTTGATACGCTCTGTAAGAATTGCAATTTGCACTTCCGGGGAGCCTGTGTCTGATTCGTGGGTGCGGTTACTCTCGATGACTTGTTCTTTTTGTTCTTTTGTAATCATGCTTAATAGACCTTTCTTTTCTTTTTGTGCCAATGAAGTTGGCACTTTGTCCTAAATGGCTGAGAAGCGGGCGGAAAAGATACCGACGGGCGGCATTATCCCGAATCTAAGCTCACGGACTTCATGTTTTTCGCGCCTTTTGAGAAGCGCATTGTGCTTCAAAAAAGCACAATGTGAATACTACCATAATTATTTAAGGTTGTCAAATTTCTATCCAATGATGTATAATGACAATTGCGACAGTCATTATAATCAGTTTTGTGTCGAGGAGAGGTCGCACTAGTTGGGGAGTTAGCGGTGCCCTGTTACCTGCAACCCGCTACAGCAGGGATGAATTCCGGTCCCCGGATTTGTAATGTGTTGTCAGCCCCCGGTAAGCAGTGTTGACGAGTCGGTCTCACGCAACGTGAATCCGTGAACCATGTCAGGCGGGGAACCGAGCAGCATTAAGCGATATCTCGCGTGTGCCGTGAGGCAACCGGCTATGAGCCGGCTGTCGGGTAAGCGAGCATATTGCACTTTCAAAGACCGGTGTGCGATCTCTCGTCGACATAACACCACTTTATACATCACAAAACATACCATAGCTCTGTGCAATATTTTATTGAAGTATATTGAGAACTATGGTATTCTTTTACCGATTATATAACAACAGATTCAAATACAAAGGAAAAATGATAATGACAGTGAACACCCCGTGGTTAAAATTCTATGATGGAGTGCCGCACAACTTGGAATATCCGGATTTTTCGATGGTACAACAATTATTTACCGCAGTTCATAAATATCCCAATTTGGCAGCATACGACTTTTTCGGCTGCAAAAAAACATTTAGTGAGTTTAGAGCAGAAATCGAAGCATGTGCCCGCGGACTGCTTGCTTGCGGAATAAAAAAAGCAGACAGAGTAACAGTCTGTATGCCCAACACGCCCCAAGCCATAATAATGATTTATGCACTTAATCTTATCGGTTCTGTAGCAAATATGGTACATCCCTTGTCTGCGGAAGAAGAACTGGTGTCCTATATCAATGACAGCGAAAGCGTTGCTGTACTGACACTGGACCAATTTGCGCAAAAACTGAAAACAATAATACCCAGAACAAATGTTAAATTTCTCATACTTGCAGGGATTGAGGACGGTTTAGCAGGCATAAAAAAGACTCTCTACAAACTGACCAAAGGCAGAAAAATAGTGCGCCTTCCGACGGAAGGAATAATAATCAGATTCACAGACCTCATCAAAAAAGGACAGACATACACCTTCGATATCGACGCGAAAATGAAAGGTGATGACGTAGCAGCAATACTATACAGCGGTGGAACATCGGGCACAACAAAAGGAATTCTTCTGACAAATCTGAACTTTAACGCACTTGCATTGCAAACAGAGGCTGCCGGTGATTGCGTAATACCCGGACATATAATGCTTGCAGTCATGCCGGTATTCCATGGTTTTGGACTTGGAGTGTGCATACATACGGCACTTACAGCAGGAGCAACGGCACTGCTGATACCACAGTTCTCACTGGAAGCATATGTAAAAATTCTCAAAAACCAAAAACCGCATTATATAGCGGGTGTGCCGACACTGTATGAAGCAATGCTGCGGCATCCGAAAATCAGCAAAATAGATATGTCACAATTGGAAGGAATATTCTGCGGCGGTGATTCATTATCAATAGAACTAAAGCGCAAGGTAGATACGCTTTTGAAAAATAACGGTTCAACGGAACAGGTTCGCGAAGGCTACGGGATGACGGAAAGTGTAACAGCAAGCTGCCTGACTCCAAAAAAATTCCATAAAGAAGGCAGCATTGGGATACCATACCCGGACATGCACTTTAAAATCGTCCGGATAGGAACACAAGAAACAATGCCGTACGGAGAAGAAGGCGAACTGGTCGTTTCCGGACCCACGGTTATGAAATCTTACAATAACAACGAAGAAGAAACGAAGCAGGCACTGCAAACCCACACAGATGGAAAAATCTGGCTGCACACGGGAGACCTTGGATCAATGGATGAAGATGGGTTTGTATACTTCCGCCAACGGATTAAACGAATGATAGTATCATCGGGTTACAGTATTTTCCCGACACAACTGGAAAACGCTATAGAATCACATGAGGATGTACTCATAAGTTGTGTAATAGGAATACCGGATGATTACAAAATGCAAAGGCTAAAAGCATTTATAGCTCTACGGGACAACAAAGAAGCCACCGATGAAATAAAAATGTCCATTTATGAACACTGCAAAAAGAGTATTGCAAAATATGCGATGCCTTCAGAGTTTGAATACAGAAATGAACTCCCGAAAACACTGGTAGGAAAAGTAGCGTTTCTTGAGCTGGAAAAAGAAGAGCTGGAAAAGTTGAAGGGAAACTAGAGCCCCATTCCATGGAAGGGGGTGGCTCGCAGAGCCGGGTATTTTTGGGCACTTACGCAACCCAAAGGGGGTTGTCTTAAGTTTAGAAAAGGTATAATCATATGAACAAGCAGTGGTTTAATAACCAAGAAGCGAAAATCCCCCGAGGAAAGGTACGCACACGATTTGCACCAAGCCCGACAGGATATATGCATGTCGGCGGTTTGCGTACTGCGTTGTATGCATATCTTATCGCAAAAAAAGACAACGGAACATTTATTCTTCGTATAGAGGATACTGATAAGGCAAGATTCGTCGAAGGTGCAACAGAAATAATCATTAAGACTCTCCGTGATGCAGGATTAAACTATGACGAAGGACCGGACATCGGTGGTCCGGTCGCACCATATACACAAAGCGAACGTCTCGATATATATAAGCAATATGCGGCACTATTGTGCGAAAAGGGTGCTGCGTACTACTGTTTCTGCGAGAGACAGGGGGACGAGAGACAGGGGGACGGTTCATCTGTCTTGCTCCACCAGTGGAGCAAAATAGATGGACCGTCCCCCCGTGACCCCGATCCATGCCGCGACCTGCCATATGCTGAATCAAAAATCCGTGCTGATGCCGGAGTACCGTTCGTAGTTCGTATGAAAGCACCGTATGACGGAAACACAACAGTTGCAGATATGGTGTTTGGCGAAATCACAACACCGAATAAAACGCTCGATGATATGATACTCTTGAAACGCGACGGTTATCCGACATATAATTTTGCAAACGTAATTGACGACCACTTGATGGGCATTACACATGTTATGCGAGGCAGCGAGTATCTCAGCTCCGCACCAAAATATAATCTTCTGTACAAGGCATTTGGTTGGGAAATCCCGACATACATAACGGTTTCTCCGGTAATGCGTGATGCAAATAATAAGCTGTCAAAACGTCATGGCGATCCTACCTATGACGACTTACTTACACAAGGCTACCTGCCTGAAGCCGTGCTGAATTATGTGGCGTTACTTGGCTGGAGTCCGGGCGGAGAGCGGGAAATGTTCACATTAAAGGACATGCTTGAAGTATTTGATGTAAGCGGAATCTCAAAAGCTCCCGCGATATTTGATATGGTCAAGCTTACCCACTTTAACAGCGAATACATTAGAGCAATGCCTGCCAAAGAATTTGCAAAAATCGCAAGACCTTATATTTGCAATGTTATAAAAAACGAAAACATCTCAATCGAAGCAGTTGCAACAATATTGCAAGCCCGTTGCGAAAAGCTGACAGACATTCCGGAAAAAATCGATTTTTTTGAGAGTCTGCCGAATTATGACACAGAGTTATACATTCACAAAAAATCCAAAACCGACAAAATGATATCACGTGATATGCTGATAGCTGCAAAAAAAGCATTCGAAAAAAATACAGAATGGACAAATGAGTCAATCCATGACATACTAATAGAGTTGGCACTAAATCTCGAAGTGAAAAATGCTACTTTGATGTGGCCCGTACGAATAGCAACTGCAGGGAAAGCGGTTACTCCGGGTGGAGCAATTGAAATTTGCAGCATTCTGGGATATAATGAAACACTACGCCGGATAGAAATCGGTATAGAAAAGCTAAGCGAGGAAAACCGATGAGTGGAGTTACAAAAAATTTGCTTTTACTTCTTACGTTTGTCTGTATAATAGCTCTGGTTGTTTTTTGCATTCAACTAATCGTTATAAACAGAGGTGTTGAACCTTTAGATCCGGGATCCGGAATTACAGGAGGCTCCGAACAGGGAGATGAAGGAGAACCGGGTGAAGGAGAGGGAGAAAACGGCGAAGGAGAACAAGGCGATGCTGTTGATGCACAACCACCGCCGCGCCCGATTCCGCAAGGTACACGACATTATCTTCATGTATCTGTGGAAAATAACTTAGTTGTATACGCAAGGGAAGAGTTATTTGACTTTGAAGAAGGTGAAATTGACTGGTGGTTCACTTACACAGGCGGAGGAACGGCCACCCTCGAAATCGGTCACCTTATGCTGTTAGCGCAAAACATAGAAACTATTACCGAATCTTTTTTAAACAGCTACACGGGAGGCGAGGATTCTATCTTTACAGGCGAAGAATCTATTCAAGGCTCACCAATACGGGGTTATCATGTTCATGCACATTATGGAGTTGGAAGATACGAAGCATGGATACACAGATTGATAGGTACAGACATTGCCTTAGTGTTTGTTATATATTATGAAAACGACCAACAAAGAGACGCACTCTACGAAGTGCTCAGCACAATAGAATTTGTCCGAGTAGGAGAATCAGGTCCGGCACTGCCTCCCGATACAGATTTAGACCCTCCACCGGGAGACCCTGACAACGGTGATTCCGATTCCGGAGACCCCGATACCGACAATGACTAAAATCCGAGATTTAGTCCACCGGTCAGCTTGGACATCGACTCACTCATGCTTGACTCTGCCTTGCGCATTGCCTCATTTACGGCAGCCACAATCATATCTTGAAGCATTTCGACATCCTCGGGATCAACAGCATCAGGTTCAATCTTAAGCTCAAGCAACTCATGCTTTCCTGTTACGACTGCTGTTACAGCTCCGCCGCCTGACCCTGCAGTATATGTCTTGTCTTCCATTTCGGCCTGCATTTTTAGCAGGTCTTCTTGCATTTTTTGTGCCTGCTTTATCATATTCATGTTCATGCCGCCACCCATCGCGCCTCCGCGAAATCCGCCTTTTTTTGCCAAAACGTATCATCCCCTTAATTAAAGTTTACTATATCAAACGCACTTAAGCTATCGAGCTTACTGCGCTTTGCCTCGTCACCATCCACACTTTCAACAACTTCAATGCTTATGTTAATATTATGCCCGAGAACCTTCTCTGCAGTTTCTTTAATCAACTCTGAAAAACTGTGCTTAATCTGATCCGCTGCATATGAATCAGTAAAGCTTATTATTAGTGACTTTTCACTGAGTACTGCTTGCACCTTTGAACTATCATTAACCAAAACACGCACAGAAGGTTCCCTTCTGAGCACGTCAAGAATTTTCTCCCAAAAACCATCAGCCACAGGACAAGGGGACGGTTCATCCATCTCAGGACAAGGGGACGGTTCATCTGTCTTATCAGTCTCGTCCGGTTGCGCCTGTTCGCCCTGATTCTCGTTGACCTTTTCGGTTAGCGTGTCATTCTCGTTATATGTCGGTTTTTCAGACGTCTTTTTACTTTCTATGCTATTTGGCGAACCTTTGGTATTGTCGGCATTTGCATGGCTGACCGCTGTGGTCAGCGTACTGTCATCACACATTCTAATCAGACACATCTCAATCGCCAGCTTTGAACTGCCGCTTCTCGATAAAGCGGAAAGAATGTTTTTCAGCAAATCGAGACAGGAAAACAAACGCTCTGATGAAATCTTTCCGGACAACGCAGACAGTACATTTTTATCAAGTCCTGCACAGAGCAAACCTGAATCCGGAGAAATCCTAAAGACAAGCAAATCACGAAAAAGCGAAGTCATCTCATTAAGAAGCGCAGTCATATCACGTCCATCATTATATAACTCGTCGAGAACCGACAGAGCACCTGTCACATCCCGGTCAGCTACCATTCGGGCAAGCATAAGCAAATCCTGATTCCCAACCAAACCAAGCGTGTCTTGAACACGAGCCAAATCAACAACATCGCCGGAAACACACTGGTCGAGAAGAGAAATACCATCCCTCATCGACCCATCAGCCAAACCGGCAAGCCTTGCTCCGGCATCATCGGTCAAAATGAAACCCTCACTGTTTGAAATATACATAAGACGTGCCGTAAGCGCAGTTGGTGATAAACGCTTAAACGAAAACTTTTGACAACGCGATTGTATAGTTGCAGGCACCTTATGAAGCTCCGTTGTGGCTAAAATAAATAAAATATGCTCAGGCGGCTCTTCAAGAATTTTAAGCAAAGCGTTAAACGCAGCCATAGAAAGCATATGAACTTCATCTACTATATAAACACGCTTTTTAACCGTTGCGGGAGAGTAAATCGCCTCATCACGAAGCGCACGGACATTATCGACACTATTGTTAGAAGCCGCGTCAAGCTCAAGAACATCAAGAATACTCCCATCTTCAATACCCACACAAAACATACATTTATTACAAGGCTCCCCCTCCACAGGACTCATGCAGTTCACAGCCCTCGAAAGGATCTTGGCGCAAGTAGTCTTACCCGTACCCCTGGTACCGACAAATAAATAAGCATGAGAAAGCCTATCCCCCAAAATCTGGCACCTCAAGGTCTCGGTAATATGCTCCTGACCCGTAACATCAGAAAAACACTTAGGACGATATTTTCGATATAGAGCTTGATACATGATTGTTATTGCTCCTTTATTCATTTAATTAAATATTATACCAAACATCAATATTGATTACTATATGATTACATAAAAGACGCCGTTGAATTTCTTCAAGTATATCACTCCGCTCCCAACGACCCTAAATAACTATCCAAAATCAGTGACGCTGCTACGGCGTCAACTGTTTTTTTGCGTTTTTTTCCAAACTTGCCGACATCCGTAAGTACACGGTGGGCGCTCATTGTTGTCAAGCGTTCATCCCATAACACGACTTCTATATCGCACAAGGAACGTAATAATTGCGCAAACTGCTCGCTTTTTTCCGCTCTCTGACCAACGGAGCCATCCATGTTTTTCGGATAACCTACAACAATACGCACTACACCGCGCGTCACAGCTTCACCGACGATTGATTGTGCTGCTTCCTCTGCGCGTTTGCTTTGCACAACCCGGGCATCGCCTGTGAGCGTTCTGCTTTCATCAGAAACAGCGACACCTGTACGGGCATCGCCATAATCAACTGCCATTACTCTCATTAATTAAACTCGCTCCTCGCCTTCTTCTTCGCTTTCCTCTTCTTCCTCTTCTTCTGCTATTGCATCGAGCAGTTGCCTGTACCAATACAGAGAATCAAGAAATGCATTGGAGATTTCTTCTATATCAATGCTGTGACGAACCATTATTAATGACGCGTTGTGCCAATCTGCGTGTTCATACGCGAAGATGAGCTTTAGCACTTCGCTCAATTGGCCCTTGCGGTCAAGAAGAGCGTCACGAATCTCGCCTGAAGCCGCGACCTCATCAATTGCCTTGCCGAGAGGCATTTGAAGGATAACATCAAGCAAAGAAAACAAACCGGAAATAAACAATGAACCGGATTTGAGTGCCAATTCGAATGAGGAAGCCAGGTTTTCAGCGAATTTTGCACGAATCAACGAAAGTCTTGTTACTTCGCTTGGTCTATCTTCGCCCATTCCGACTGAAATTGCAATCGAAGCCCACTTTTTTACTTCATTTTGACCAAGAATGGCAACAGCATTACGTATAGAGTCTATCTTGCGGCTTCTGTCAGGGTTCATCGTATTTATAAATCTAAGCAATGAAATCGATAATGCGGGATCGCGCTCAATAATGCTCGCAGCCTCCCCTATATCAAAATTCTCCGAGTTAATTTGGCCGAGCAAATGCAGCGCGTTTATTTTCAGTGGTGAAATATCTATTGTCCCCTTTGTTATCGGCTGGCTGTAAAAGTTACCTGACAGCATAACACCGCGGGCACCGGAATATTTATTAAAGCTTTCCATATCGGGAACATCAGTAATTACCAGCTTGGTTTTGAAGATATAAGGACGGATTTCCTTTAACTCTGCTGTGAAGCTACTGTCTGTACAGCTAAGTAACACATAGTCAAAAACCTTAACTGCCGTATCCATGCTGATAGCACGCGGAAAACCGTCAACCGCAAGCTTATATCCCCTGCGCTGTAATATACCAAGCTTAACAAATGCAGCATTATCCGTAAGAGTATCTTTATGAATAATACAAACCAGATTTTTCGGGGGAATTTGCAAGCTCAGCGGCATTCCTATAAGAAGCTGATATTTGCTGATTTCGACAAAAAACTCATTCTCTCCCGCAAACGGCTCTGTCCCGATTTTCTTGATCAACTCCAATGCAGGAGCAAGCAGCTCCCCTCCAAGCATACGATGATCTTCAGCAGTCCCGAGAAGCTTATCACCGTCTTGGGTCATCATCCTGTATGCATGAACCGCCATATTAACATCAAAGAACGGTACAGAACCAATAAAAAATCTCAAGCTCTTTGCCTCCATGCAGAATTTTTGTTGATAAAGAAACGTAATCTTTGTATACTTAGTCATTATACACCAACCAAAAGGAGAAATGCAATGGGAAATATACTTGGAATTGATGTGGGTGGATCTACAACAAAAATTGTGGGATTTCGGGAGGGGACGGTCCTGTCTAACTCTTGCGATATCACGACAGAACCGTCCCCTGCTGTCCTGTCTAATTCTCGCGATAACACGACAGAACCGTCTCCTTGTGTTCCTTGTGCTCTCCTTGGAATGTTGCAGGTAAGGGCAGCAGATCAAGTAA
The DNA here is from genome assembly GCA_009783555.1 of Oscillospiraceae bacterium. Lineage (GTDB taxonomy): Bacteria > Bacillota > Clostridia > Oscillospirales > Oscillospiraceae > WRMH01. The sequence goes on along the minus strand of WRDH01000045.1, from coordinate 6,093 downwards.
CATCAATGTATGGAGCAATTGGCAACCTGCTTTCTCAACACGATATTAAGTTGTCGGAGATTTCAACAATTTACCTTACAGGGGTAGGAGCATCATTTATTGATGAACAAATTTACGGAATTAAGACAATCAAAGTTGCTGAGTTTAATGCAATAGGACGCGGAGCACTGAATCTGACAGGGCTGGACGAAGCACTTGTTATCAGCATGGGAACCGGAACAGCATTTGTTAAAGCCACCAAAAATGAAGTGACCCACCTTGGAGGTTCGGGAATGGGAGGCGGCACTATTATAGGGCTTGCATCACAAATGTTAGGGAAAAGACATGTAGATTCCATTCTTGCCCTGGCGGAAAACGGTAATCTAAAAAACATAGATTTATCTGTAAGCGACATACTCAACAGTGAAGTAAATACATTGCCCTTTGACCTGACAGCTTCAAATTTCGGTAAAATGAAAAGCACGGCATCGGACTCCGACATCGCGCTCGGCATAATAAACATGGTATTTGAAACAGCAGGTATGATGGCAGTCTTTGCCTTGAAAGATGAAACAATAAAGGATGTTGTAATAACAGGCTCGCTGGCAGAGTTCCCGCAAGCGAAAACGGTATTGCAGCAGTTTAATGATATAAAAGGATTAAACTTCATAATCCCCGAAAACGCAGTATACGCGACAGCGATTGGTGCTATGGTTTAAAGCAAGACAGGGGGACGGTTCATCTGTCTTGTTGCGATAGCGACAAGATAGATGGACCGTCCCCTCTGTCTTGTAAATGCTACACTTTAAGGCACATTCTCATTCATCGCCTCATTGCGAAAATACAGTACCAGTAAATCCACACATGCACCGTATGATCTTATGCCAAGCTCCTGATCGTTTGATCTTAGGAAACTGTCGTAAATTGAATCTACGACATCGCTTGTCGTTTCCGCAACGCTTGTTAAAATATTGTCAAGAAAAGTGACGCCTGTATTTGCAGTTGTACGGGTTGCCCAAAATATCGAGTTTTCATGGCGATCTCTATGCACATTGTCGGACAAACTGTCCATAACTATATGCCATTCCTCGGAAAAACTGCTCGCAAAAATGTTATCACTCCAAGCCAAAGCATTTAGCAAATAACTCAGACCCGACATATAACCCGCGTACTCAAACACAATATTTTCCGATGTTATACAAGCGAGAATACCGACAAAGTTAGCTTCATCCTCGGCAAAAATACCAAGCTGATGCGCATGCTCATGCGCAACGGTCATAGGCATAAAAGTGCCCGGTGGTTGCGTATTGATCATAGCTTCTCCCGTTAGTGCAAAATACATACCCGAATAACCCGTTATACTCATAAACCACGAAAACATCATTGGCTTCGGTGTATACAATCTGCCCTGAAGGCTGGGGAATTTCTCTGAAATATTACTGTAGATAGTGGTAGAATCCGCAAACATCTGCTGGCGGTTGGCAATATAACGCCCTTCCGGATCCCGCTCAACAAGATCTGAAAGCTCATTTGCTCTTTCCGCAAACAACAGCGTTACGGCAAAAAGGTCTTCTCTTGCAATACCTTCATCTGAAAAACCGTATCTTTCGGCAAAACCCGTAGCATGGTAGCCGCTGTTCCACAGCCAACAAAATGCTCCCCAAATATAAACAGCGATAACAAGAATAGGAAGAAGCCGCTTGCCTAGCAGCTTCCATTTTCCGCGTCTTCGTGAAGTGTCGCGTATAGACTTAATTATATAATAAATAAGGAAAATAACAGTTGCAGTGCATATAATTTCCATGATGGCAAATGGATATATTGAGCTTAGTAAACCGAAAAAGTTTCGGACAGGAGCAGAAATATAATTAGCAGCCCAATTCATTACTCCCGTACTAAAGCGGAGTGCATAGAAAAGAGCCGTTAATACAACGGGGAAAACGCAGACAGCTATCTTTAATCCAAAAGGAACCTTAAGCTTTTCACGAAGCTTTTCCTTGAATTGCCTTAGTTTTGCAAACCTCATTTAAAATTCTCATTTAATTATCTTCGACCGCTAAACCGACGTAAAACAGCATTAGCAATAGTCGATAGTGCTAACTGCTCGCTGACGGCACCTCTTTTGTATGCCTCCATCGGCATACCGTAAACAACACACGACTCCTCATCTTGACCGATGGTATGGCAGCCCACCTGCTTCATGTTTAAAAGCCCCCTTGCGCCATCGGCTCCCATGCCCGTAAGAAGCACACCAACTGCGTTCCTGCCTGCTGTTTTTGCTACCGATTCAAATAATACATCAACCGATGGGCAGTGTCCACTGACTTTAGTGCCCGGTGTCAAAGCAACATAGTAACCGCTTGCATCCTGGCGCAGGTACATTTGCTCATCACCGCCGGGAGCTATAAGAATTGTACCCTGTGTGACACGATCGCCGTTTTTTGCTTCCTTCGCACTCATCATACATATCTTGTCAACACGCTCTGCATACATTTTTGTAAAAACGGGAGGCATATGTTGAACGATAACCACTCCGGGAGTATTGGCGGGGAAATGCTTAACAACCTCAATAATCGCTTCTGTACCTCCGGTAGATGCTCCTATTGCGATGATATTTTTTGATGTGGCTCCTGATACTACAGGACGTGCCGCTGCAGGAGCAGCAGCAGGTCTCGCCGCAGGTGCTCTGGCAGAATAATCCGCAAACCTGTGAGTATGGGCTGTTGAAGCAACTTTTATTTTTTGTATAATTTCTGCTATGAATTTTGTCTCGTCAAAGCCGGGAGTTGAACCGGGCTTACCGACAAAATCAATAGCACCCGCATGCATCGCATCAAAGACATTGCCGGATAGAGCACTGATAACAATCGCTTTAACACTCGGGTGCTTTGGCATGACCGTGCGTAAAAACTCGTCACCGCGCATTCTCGGCATTTCCATATCAAGTGCAATAACATCAGGCTTCATTGCTTGAATATGTCTTGACGCTTCAATAGGATCTCCGTAACTGCCGACAATCTCTATCGAAGGATCTTTTGCAACGTTTCGAGTAAGAAAAGTCCTGAAAAACAAAGAATCATCGACAACCATTACACGTATTTTAGGCATAATAAACTCCCGTAATTAAATAATAAATGACAAATGACAAATGACAAATAAATATATGCGATTCTTATTATAACTAATAATTAATAATCATACAATGAATTTATGAAATTTAAGAAAAAACATATTTATAATGGTGACAAAACCCTTGTATGCCGTTGTCATTTTCCTTTTATCATTTATTATTTGTCATTTCCCGCATATTTTTTCAATTTCCCATATACCTTATCAATTTCCAGTGGTTTTCCGAGATGGTCGTCCATGCCTGCTTCGAGGCATGCATCAATGTCTTCTTTGAAAACATTTGCTGTCATTGCTACTATCGGCAATCTTCCGCGTTCTCGCTCGGGTAAAGCGCGTATGTGACGTGTAGCTTCCAAACCGCCCATTTCAGGCATTTGCAGATCCATGAAAACAATGTCGTACTTCTCGGGATTGGAGGAAACCATCTCGACTGCTTCCTTACCGTTTTCGGCACAGTCAATATCTAACCCGCTGCCTTCCAATAGAGATAATAGTATCTCACGGTTATCGCAATGTCCTCTGCAAGAAGAAGATTCTTGCCTTCATATTCGCCGGAAAGCGGTAAAATATCACCCGAATCCCCGGCAGAGCTGCCGGTATCGTCATCGGTGATATTATTTCGCTTCAGTTTAATGGTAAATATGAATTTCGCGCCCTTGCCAAGCTCTGACTCTATCCAGATATTTCCTTCCATCATTTCAATTATACTCTTTGTGATAGCCAGTCCTAACCCTGTCCCGCCGTATATCTTGGTCGTGACATCCTCGGCTTGTTCAAAAGCATCAAAGAGCTTGCTTTGTTTATCGGGGGAAATGCCAATTCCTGTATCGACTACCTCAAAACGCAGCTCACAGTAATCGTCTGATTCATCTACAACAGAAATATTTAATGTAACACTGCCGCCTTCCGGTGTGAATTTTACCGAGTTTGATATTAAGTTCGCTAAAACCTGTGCCAGACGCTGGTCGTCTCCAATGAAATGACGAGGTACGTTTTCATCAATTTTCACCGCTAATGTTTGATTCTTTTCATCGCTGCGCGACTGTAAAACAGAAACCAACCTGTTTATTACACTATTTAAATCAAACTCGCCGAGCAAAAGTTCCATCTTCCCGGCTTCGATTTTTGACATATCGAGAATATCGTTTATAACACCAAGAAGATGCGTTGATGCTGTTCCGATTTTATCAAGCGCGTTATTTTTATCATTAACCTCATCGGCTCTTTTCCCGATAGTAGTCATCCCGATAATCGCATTCATGGGAGTACGCATTTCGTGGCTCATATTGGATAGGAAATTACTCTTTGCCAGGCTTGCGGCATTTGACTCCTTGAGGGCTGTTTCCAGTCTTTGTGTCATAAAACCTAAATCTCTCATCAATAAGAAGAACAGGATTAATCCTATTGCAGTCAGAATAGCTGCTATTGTTATAATCTGCACAAAACCTGACGTGATTGCTCTTTGAATATCGTTTCCGTCAAAATCGACACCGACTATACCTACAACATCCCTGTTTGAGTTAAATATAGGAGCGTAAACCGAGATAAGTCGCCCCCATTCTTCATAGTCATGTAAAATATGCGTGTAATGCAGAGTGCCGGTTTCAAATGTCCGGAAAAATGCGTTATCATAATCGGAAACTTCCTCAACGTCTCCAAGAGCTGAATAAAACTCACTGCCGGGAGCCTCGGCATCAAAGACAAAGATGTATTCGCCATCGCTGTTTACCGCCATCGAATAAAGAAATAGTACTTGCGTATCTCTTTTTATTTCTCTGAATTTCGCCTGTGTTATAACGAAAAACGGATCGTCAGGGTCAAGTGTTTCTACCAACTGTTCATATTTATCTCCGTCAATGTAAGTAAGAAGCCGCTCGAGTACCGGCATTCCCGCGATTTGAACAGATATTGACACAACCGATTGTTGTTGCTGTGTGGAAGTTATTATGACAACAGAAAACAGTGCAATTACGAAAAGTAAAAAAAACGCGTAAAACCTGATTTTTAGAGTTCTAAAAGTCTTTTTCACGATAAAATCCGCTTCTTTCTCTTATAAGTAGCTATTATGATAATACAATATCATTAATTTTGCTATACTACAACGTTATTATGCTCTTTTTTTGACTATTCACAAAAAGTTATTATTAAGCATATTGACTAAACAAGTCAGTGATGTTATTGTATCGTTGACCATATGAGTCAGTGTTTGCATAAGGGAGGTGATGAGCATGAGTGAAGACTTGGAGTCACATAAGATAATGACTATGGATCCGGAAAAGCGCGACAGAGTCATAAACGCTGCAATGAATGAGTTCACAAAAGGATATAAGAGCGCATGCACTGATACAATTGTGCGGGAAGCAGGTATTTCAAAAGGGTTACTGTTTCATTACTTCGGTACAAAAGAAGGTTTATACGGTTTTATCCTGAAAAACGCCTGCGAAATGATTTACAATGAATATCTCTCGCTTATTCAACTTGAACAATCAGATGTTATTGAGAAGTTATGGCAGATGACTTTATTAAAAATGGATTTATCATATAAACATCCTGCCTTGCTGGATTTTCTTGCAAAAGCATATGTGGAACTGCAAGAAAATCCGAATGAAGAATTTACAGAGTACTTCATGAAGACAAGGTCAATCGCAATAGAAAAAGCACTCGCAGATATAGACACTTCATTGTTTAAGGAGGGAATTGACGCAAAAAAAGCAGCCAATATTGCTCTTTGGACTCTTAACGGCTACACAACTTCACAAATAAACGCTAACATGTGCATGGAAGATTATAAAAAAGAATACGAAAGATATCTTGAAGAACTCAAAGAATACATAGATATCTTGAGGGAGACCTTGTACAAGTAGGTATAACTACGTTGTGATGTCCCCTTGTTCAAACGTTTGCGTTAACTGGGGGAACGTAATCCTAACAAGTGGCGAGCATATCTCCCACTTCGTTGAAACGCTATTAAATGACTTTGCTCGG
>WRDH01000044.1 GCA_009783555.1 Oscillospiraceae bacterium | reverse complement strand
TTTTTCTTGCAAAATGTTTTAAGGCTGCAGGAAATCAAAAGGCAAGAGATTGATTCATTGGGATGGTTATCAAGTCTCGAAAAAGGATCGGCATTCCACACCATATTTGAAAACTTTCTGAATAGAGTGATTGAAAACCCCGGAATATTGGATAATGAGGAAAAGGCGATAAAGTGCATACGTGAGATAGCAGAGATGGAGATAGCACGATGTGAAGAGGAGCTTCCAACAGCAAGCAATTATCATACAGAACTGCAAAAAGCCGAGGTTATTGAAGATGTTATAAAGTTTGCGGCTAATGAAGTGGACAGAGCTTCCGAGCGGTCAGTTGTTTATGCAGAACTGAAATTTGGAATGGATGAACCGATGTCCATAGAACTGGGTGACGGTAAGAAGCTGATGGTTTCCGGTAAAATCGACAGAGTTGATATTACAAAGGACGGTAATGTAGAAATAACCGATTTTAAATCGGGCAGTAAGTGGGGATTCTATAATTTACAATCTCCCGAGGATGCAGGCATAACCGAAAGCAATGCTCAACTGGCATTTTATTATCTGGCAATTAGAGAGCTGGCAAGAACAAGCAATGATCCCAAACTTGCAAGACTAAAGAATATAATCGGTATGTCATACCAATTTATCACCGCAAAGGGTGATTATGATGTAGTCTCACTACAAGTCACCGATGATTCCGAGCAGTGTTACAAAACGGCGTTTATTGAACTGCTGGAAGAAATTGAAAAAGGATATTTCCCCGCAGAAAAAGGAACGGTCAGACTGAGCGGCAAGGATAAAAACCCAAGTTGTACGTATTGCGGGTATAATACAGTCTGCACTTACGTACTTGGTTTAGAGGAAGATTGATTATGAAGATGCAGCTTAACGATCAAAAAGCCAGAGATGTAATATCGCAGGAACTTAGAACGAATCTGCTTGTGGAAGCGGGAGCCGGTTCCGGTAAAACGGAAGAAATGGCTAAACGTATTCTCGCGCTTATTAACTCCGGGCATAGATATATCGGTGAAATTGTTGCTATCACATTTACCCGAAAAGCAGCAAATGAACTTCGGGAACGTATCAGAACTACACTGGAAAAAGAGTACGCAAAAACCGGTTATGAACGCTACAAAACAGCACTTGATAACATACATGAGTGTTTCATTGGTACGATTCATTCATTCTGTGCAAAAATGCTTCGTGAGCGTCCAATTGAAGCGGGGGTCGATCCCGGATTTGAGGAAATAGATGATGTCAGGGATGAGATAATCAGGCAAATTACCTGGGAAACATTCGTTATGGATGCTGACGAGGATGATAAAAAAATACTGCGCTTAATGAATGATTTTAATGTGCGCGATGCTTCGGCGAAGGCGTTATTAAAAGCAGTCTGTGATAACCAGGACATAGATTTTGACGTACCAAATGATGATAAGTCCTCTCTGCAGGATTTATTCGATACGGTCAGAGAAGTGCTGAAAGACCTGTACAGCTTAATACGTGAGAGCTACGATGACATACCGGACGCTGTGGAACGCGGGGCTGCAAGAGCCGACAATCTGCAACAGAATATGATTAAGTTCCGCAGAAAAACACGCGGTAAAAAGTCCGCAGATCTCACAAATAGAGAGCTGATAGATATATTAATGGTTTTTTCTGCAAAATCATCGGTATCGGTTGTTCAAAAATGTTGGGGAGACAGCACATCAGAGAAGAAAAGTGCCAAAGATATAGGGATAAAGTTCCAAGATTTCCGCGAAGAAAGACTCGCTCCTGTCATTGAGCGAATAAGCGCGTCTGTTTACAACTATCTGCTTGTTCCGTTTGCGTTAAAAGCCAAAGACGTATATATGCAGTATAAACGAACTGTTGCGGAATTAAACTTTCAAGATTTGCTTATGAAAACATCACAGCTTCTCAGGGATTATCCGGAAGTGAGAACGTATTTCCAAAGTAAGTATAAAACACTTCTGATAGATGAGTTTCAAGACACTGACCCGATTCAGGCAGAAATTGCCATGTTTCTAACGGGCAATGAAGTAGAAGAAAAGCTCTGGCAAAAGATTACGCCACGGGAAGGTTCGCTTTTTGTAGTAGGCGATCCTAAGCAGTCTATTTACGGATTCCGCCGGGCGGATTTCAGGCTATATAACAGATTCAAAAAACATGTAAAAGACACAGGTGGTAAGATAGTTGAACTAAAAACAAATTTCCGGGCAACAAATGATTTGGGTTATTGGAATAATGCGGTGTTCCCGAAGCTGCTGACAGGTGAAGATCAGGCTGTGTTCACGGAAATGGATACTGTTCTTCCGGCATCGGAAGATACGATATCAGGGGTTGCATTTTATAGGATTGATGCAAAAACCAATGCGGAAATACTTGCTGTTGAGTCGATGAACTTAGTGCGTATTATTTCATATCTGGTGCAGAATGAAAAAATCACCGAGCGTGTTAAGGGCGAGGGAGACAACTATCTGCTCTTAAAGAGACAGGTGCAATATAAGGATATAATGGTTCTGGCGCGCAAGAAGAAGCAACTGGAGCTGATAGCCAATGCAGTAGCAGCTTCCGGAGTTCCTGTAAGGATTACAGGAGCTGATATAACGAAACGGACGAGCGAGTTTATTTACTTCGCAGAGCTTATCAGGATGCTTGCGTATCCGGAAGATAATGCGTATATATACAATGTGATGCGCGGTGATTTCTTCGGGTTTACTATGCGTGAACTATTCATATTTAAAAAGTATGGCGGAGACTTCAGGATATACTTCGATTTTGATGAGTTTTATAAAAGGAACACCCGGCACTGCACTCAAAATCCGGACCGAATCGTTAGCGATGGAACAGTTCAGATTTTAACTGCAATGAACCTCGATCCGGAGGTAATGGCAATATTTGAAAAAGTAAGAGAATGCTTTACAAAACTGCGGCAGTTCTCTGATTATATTCAAAACCTCGCACCCGCCGCGGCAACGGAGCGCATTATTGAAGAACTGGGAATAATGCGAATCCATCTGACATCTAACGAAAAACTGTCAGGTTTTGGAAGCTTTGTAAGCTTAATTGAGAAAATAAGGCTTAAGAAAATCTCTGATATATGGGGACTGAATCTCTTTCTAGACGAGCTTTCCGCAATGATTGAGAGCGGCTTTGAAGAGGACATAGATATTGAGGGTAAAGACGTTGATGCGGTTCGCTTTATGAATGTACATAAGGCAAAGGGCTTGGAAGCTCCAATTGTTATACTCGCCGCGCCGTGCAGCGGGACTCTGCCGGATCCGTCTTTTTATACAGAGCAGATTGTAGCCGAAGATGGAGCAGTAAACAACTATGGCTATATCCGAATAAAAAAGAATCCGGAAGTTGTTTTTTCTAAAGCATTTTACGAACCGATAAACTGGAACGAGGTTGAGGACAAAGCGAGACGCTCAGAGGAGTTGGAAAGCGACCGTTTGCTGTATGTAGCAGCTACAAGAGCAAAGAACCTTCTTATTATCAGCGACAGTGCTGCAAAAGATGCTCAGTGGGAAAAGCTTATGAGCTTGCTCCCGTCCGGGACTATGAATATTCTGGAAAAGGCATACCGTGCCGAGTCATGTGTCATTAGAGATGAGCATGAGATTACTGATTCTGAAATTGCTGCTTTTGATGATGAGCTTGAAAGAATGAGATCAGATCGCAATGCAGTATTCACCGCAAATCGTCCCACATATAAAATGCTCGCACCTTCGCATGAAACGAAGCGGGTACGTACAGATGAAGAGCCGGGTGATGATGATTTTGAAAAATCAATTGTGGAAAATACGATAGAAGTTACTATAAATGGTGATGAAACGAGCATCAGAGCCGACAAATTGTCCATTGGCAGAATTGTCCATAGTGTCCTGGATGTTTTGATATCGGATGAATCGATGTTATTGGAAACGATGGATTTGATTCTGAAAGATAATACTGAAGAGCATATTACTAAGGAGTTTTTACAGAGCATAGCGGATGGATTCAAGAGACACCCTCTATGGGCGCAGTTAAAGAGTTCCGATGCTGTTTACACAGAAGTGCCATTTTCATATAAAGCACCGGTCGATAGTAAGTTCTCCGGCGAAACTCCGGAAGAAGATATGTATATAAATGGTTACATTGATTTGGTTTTCAAAGGTGATGACGGTTGGGTGATTATTGACTTCAAGACACACGACAGCAAAGAAGTGGCACATGATATCCGGAGTAGCTATGACAATCAACTTGATATTTACAAAGAAGTATGGGAAAAAATCACCGGTGAACCTGTTGTAAAAACTGATGTGTTTTTCATATTGAAGAGAGTGCAGAGTAGTTAAATGTAATTTGATTGAGCTAGCTGTTAATTATGTGTTATACTGGAAATGACTATGAACATATTTAATATTAACCGGCAAGGGGAGTAAAAATGGATAGTTTTGAACACTTAGAGGTAAAAGCAAAGGACGGAACAATTATTCCTGCGATAGCTTACCATATTAATGACAGCAGTAAAAAAGCTGTTGTCATTATTAGTCACGGCTTCGGTGAGCACTCAGGGTCTTATCGTGAACATGCGGAGCGGTTGTGGCAAGGAGGTTATGCAAGTGTGATTCTTGACCAGCGAGGTCATGGAAAACCACCGGAAGGTCAGGACAAGTGGCACGGTACTATACCGCATTATCAATGCTTTATTGATGATATAGTCTCAATAACCGATGCCGTTAAGGCAAGAGCACCGGGTGTTCCGATAGCTCTTTACGGTCACAGTATGGGTGGTAACATTGTATTAAACGTTCTGCTTCGGTTGCCGCCGGAGCAAGCGAAAACATATTTTTGCGCGGTGGTTGAGTCACCCTGGCTGGATTTATATGACCCGCTAAACCCTGTAATGCACGTCTTAATCAAGCTAATGAACATCATTTCACCTAATTATAGAACTTACAGGAAGCTCAATCATGATGACATTAGCAGTGATAAGGAAAAAAACCGGGGTTACGATAATGATCCTTATTACCACGGCTTTATTTCCGCGCGTATGATTGACGGGATAATCGGAGCATGTTCATATGCGCTGAATAATGCCGAAAAACTGTCGGTCAAGACTTATCTCGCTTATGCGAAGCATGATATAATTGTATCAAATGAAGCGATTTTAGAGTTTATAAGTAAAGCAGGGAATATGCTGACAGTAAAAGAATACGATTCACACCATGCAATTTACAATGATGTAAACAGGGTGCCATATTGCCATGACGTGATAGCATATCTTGATTCCAACCTGTGTTAGGTAAGCGAGTTAACCGGTATATGTTATACTTTGAGCAAATACGAAACAAAAGCAAGGAGTAGAATTTTTGACTGATATTGCTATAATTGGCTGCGGCATTGTTGGTGCCGCGACTGCGTATGAGTTGTCCCGCTATAATTTAGATATAGTAGTCATTGAGAAGGAAAACGATATTGCTATGGGGGCGACAAAAGCAAACAGCGCAATTATCCACGCAGGCTATGACCCGTCGCCCGGCACTCTGATGGCAAAGCTTGATGTCAAAGGTGTTTTACTGGCAAAAGAGCTATGCAGTAAGTTAGATGTTCCGCACAGACATTGCGGCGCTTTTGTGCTGGCTCTTTCGGAAGAAGAAACTACTGTAGTTCAGTATCTCTACAAGCAGGCTCTTGAAAATGGTGTAACCGGTGTTGAGGTTCTGAGCAGGGAAGAGGTTTTGAGGCTTGAACCGAATATCAGCGATAATGTGGTTGCCGCGCTTCATGCTCCTACGGCTATGATTATTGACCCTTGGGAGTATACGCTTGCTCTTGCGGAAACCGCTGTCAGAAACGGTGCACATCTCAAGTTGAATTGCGCGGTGACAGGAATCGATATTATTGATGGCGGATACAGAGTTCTTACGACGCAAGGGAGCTTAGAAACGCGGGCAATAATCAACGCAGCAGGTTTATACGCGGATGATATCCATAACATGGTGGCAGAGCCGTTATTTACGATTACTCCTGCTAAAGGCGAGTACTGGCTGTTGGATAAAAGTGAAGGAACACGAGTAAACAGTGTGTTGTTTCAATGTCCGACAAAGGTTGGCAAAGGCGTTCTTGTGACACCGACCGTTCATGGAAATCTACTTGTCGGACCCGGTAATATTCTCGCTGACGACAGAGATGATGTATCTACAACTGCTGATGAACTTGAGTTTGTAAAGAAAACCGCTGTAAGGTCTGTGCCGGATATTGATTTTAGTACGGTTATCCGTAGTTTTTCGGGCAACAGAGCCCACACGGAGATTGATGATTTTATCATAAATGAAGTAAAACCCGGATTTATCGACCTTGCGGGAATAAAATCACCGGGTCTTACTGCCGCTCCCGCAATTGCGAAAATGGCTGTCGAAATGCTTGGTGAAAACGTACTCAAACTAACAGAGAAAAAACACTTTATTGATACACGAAAGAGAACCCGGTTCAATAAGCTGACTCCTGATGAAAAGTCAGCCCTGATTGAAGAGGATCCTTCATATGGTCATGTAATATGCCGGTGCGAAACCGTCACGGAAGGTGAGATATTGGAAGCACTAAACTCGCCGATTCCTCCGCATACAATTGATGGAGTAAAACGCCGGGTCGGAGCCGGCATGGGACGCTGTCAGAGCGGCTTCTGCGGACCGAGGATCTTGGAGCTTTTGGCAAAGCACTACAACTGCGACCCAACCGAAGTACTACAGGATAGGGTTGGCACGTATGTGCTAACATCGAGGACAAAAGAAGATGAAAAATAACTACGACCTTATCGTAATCGGGGGCGGACCCGCCGGTATTGCGGCTGCGTTGTCCGCATGGGAGAAAGGTCTTCGTGAAATACTGATTATTGAGCGGGATAAAGAGCTTGGCGGTATTCTCAATCAATGCATACACACAGGCTTCGGACTTGAGTATTTCAAAGAAGAGCTAACGGGACCGGAATATGCATGGCGTTTCATAAAAATGCTGGAAGACACGGCAATTGAAGTGCTTACTGACACGATGGCTCTCAAAGTGACAAAAGACATGCAAGTGCATATGTCGGGAAAGGAAGCCGGGTTTGCGATACTATCTGCCAAAAGTATAATAATGGCAACCGGATGCCGCGAACGTGCGCGTGGAGCATTGGGTATTGCCGGTACACGTCCTTCGGGCGTAATAACAGCAGGTGCAGCGCAGAGATATGTAAATATGGAAGGGTATATGCCCGGAACAAATATCGTGATTATCGGGAGCGGTGATGTTGGTTTGATAATGGCACGGCGCATGACGCTGGAAGGAGCGAAGGTACATGCAGTTGTTGAAATCCTCCCTCATCCGGGTGGATTGCTGAGGAATGTTTCTCAGTGCCTGAATGATTTTGACATACCGCTTTTGCTGTCACACACCGTCATCGACGTTCAAGGCAGAAAGCGAGTCGAGAGTGTCGTAGTTTCAAAGGTTGATGAAAATAAAAAAGCAATTCCCGGCACAGAAAAAGTATATAAGTGTGACACAGTTTTGCTCTCTGCAGGTTTGATACCCGAAAATGAGCTTGCTAAAGCCGATGGAATAGAAATAGACGGAAAAAACAAAAATATAAAAACATCAGCACCCGGAATTTTCATCTGCGGCAACGCCCTGCATGTACACGATATTGTTGATAATGTAACACGAGAAGCGATAGAGACAGGGGACGCCGCCGCGTCATTCTGCGCGAAGTCGCAGAATCCATGTCGTAACGATGTTATATATCCAAAGCCTCGCTAGCGGGACTCTGCACACAGCTATAGATTCTGCGACTAACGCGCAGAATGACGGGTTATGGGCACCCCACTTAACAGTTATATTTTGCGAATAAATGGAGAGTAGAAATGCCAAAATACATTTTATCACTTGACCAAGGTACAACCAGCTCCCGTGCTGTGTTATTTGACGATAAACAAAACATCATTTCAATCGCACAGAAAGAGTACACGCAGATTTATCCGTGTGAGGGATGGGTTGAGCATGACCCTATGGAGATTTATTCATCACAAATGTCCGTGATGATGGAAGCTGTCGCACAAAGCGGTGTCAGCGTTAAGCACATCGCGGCGATAGGAATAACAAATCAGCGTGAAACAACAATTATCTGGGAGAAATCAACAGGTAGACCGATTTACAACGCCATTGTCTGGCAATGCCGCAGGACTGCGGGTATTGTTGACAGGCTGATTTCCGAGGGTCTTTCGGATGCAATCCGTGAAAAGACAGGGCTTGTTCCCGATGCGTACTTTTCAGGATCAAAAATCGCATGGATGCTCGACAATATAGAAGGGGCAAGAGAAAAAGCAAAAAACGGCGAACTGCTTTTCGGCACTGTCGATACATGGCTGCTATGGAAACTGACAAACGGAAAGGTACATGTTACGGATTACACAAACGCCTCACGCACTATGATATATAACATTCACAAACTCGATTGGGATGACGAGTTGCTTACAGCACTCGATATTCCGAGGCAAATGCTTCCGCTGGTGAGAAGTTCGAGCGAAGTTCACGGGTATACAGGCGTACAAGGTGTCGATTTACCGATTGCAGGAATTGCGGGTGACCAGCAGGCGGCACTTTTCGGGCAATGTTGTTTTGACAAAGGCGAGGTAAAAAACACTTACGGTACAGGGTGTTTCCTGCTTATGAATACAGGGAATCAAGCCTATGACAGTAAAAACGGTCTTATAACATCAATTGCTGCGGGTGTTGGAGATAAACCATCGTATATTCTTGAAGGCAGCGTGTTTACAGGTGGTGCAGTTGTGCAATGGCTCAGAGACGGCTTGAGGGTCATTTCCGAAAGTAGTGAAGTAGAAGAACCTGCGGCGAAGGTTGAAAACTCGGGAGGCGTTTACTTTGTGCCTGCATTTACCGGACTGGGGTCTCCATATTGGGATATGTACGCACGTGGCTGTATTGTAGGTATAACAAGAGGTACAACGCAGGAGCATATCATGCGGGCTGCACTGGAATCAATTGCATATCAGAGCTATGATATGATTTGCGCAATGGAAAACGATACAGGGTTTGAAATAAACGAATTCAAAGCCGACGGCGGCGCATCCGTCAATAAATTGCTCATGCAGTTTCAAGCCGATATATCGGCAATGCGAGTCACTCTGCCGACAGTAAGCGAATCAACAGCACTGGGTGCAGCTTATCTCGCAGGCTTGGCAGTCGGAGTGTGGAAGGATATAAATGAAGTGAAATACCTTTGGCGCTCCGAAAAGACGTACGAACCGCAGATGGACGAGGAAAAAAGAAAAACCTTGCTCAAAGGGTGGAAAAAAGCTGTCAGCAGAAGCTTTGATTGGGCAGAGGAATAAGATGATGGGGAAAGATAAAAAAGCAAAAAAGACCGGTGATGAACATGAGCCTGTGGTAATAAAAAATAAAGATGCAGACAATTCATGCGGGTGCGGCCATGACCACGATCATGTAGATGAGCCGGAGGATGTCGCTTGCGAAGATGCTGATCATTCCTGCGGGTGCGGTCATGACCACGATCATTCACACAGCGGCGGAAAGATGAAAATCGTGCAACTGGTGATAGGTGCTGTAATTTTTGCTGCAGGAATTGTCATTGAATACTTGCTTGACTTGAATGCCTATATCCCTGCGGCTTTATTTATCGTGAGCTATATCATCTTAGGCGGCGAGATTGTCTTGAGAGCAATCAAGAACATAAGCAAAGGAAAAGTCTTCGACGAAAACTTTTTAATGAGCGCGGCGACAATAGGAGCATTTGCCATCGGCGAGTTCCCCGAAGCCGTAGCTGTTATGTTGTTTTACCAAGTGGGCGAATACTTTCAAGGCGCCGCCGTACGTAAATCAAAGAAATCAATTGCCGACCTGATGGATATACGCCCCGATTACGCAAACCTCATTAAATATGGCGAAGTAATCAAGGTTGCACCCGATACTGTTAGTGTCGGTGATAGAATCATCGTCAAACCCGGAGAGAAGATACCCTTGGATGGAGCTATTGACGAAGGGGAGAGCTTGCTTGACACAAAATCGCTTACAGGTGAATCATTGCCTCGCTCCGTAACTGCAGGTGATACCGCACTCTCCGGCTGTGTCAACCAAAACGGACTGCTGACGATTGAGGTAACAAAACCATTTGGGGAATCAACAGTTTCAAAAATCATCGATCTTGTGGAAAACGCAAGCAGCAAGAAAGCACCGACGGAGAATTTTATCACAACTTTCTCACGGTACTATACGCCTGTGGTTGTGGCATTGGCGGCAATGCTTGCCATTATACCACCGCTCATTACAGGGGGCGATTGGTCACAGTGGATACACCGCGGCTTGGTATTTCTCGTGATATCCTGCCCCTGTGCTCTTGTGATATCAATTCCGCTCGGCTTCTTCGGCGGTATAGGCGGTGCATCACGTAAAGGTATTTTAGTCAAGGGCGGTAATTATTTAGAAGCCTTGAACAATCTCGATATTGTTGTTTTTGATAAGACAGGAACGTTAACCAAAGGTGTTTTCGAGGTAACAAGCATAAATGCCGCAAACGGGTTTACGGAAGCACAAGTGTTGGAAACTGCTGCATACGCTGAAAACTACTCAAATCACCCGGTCGCATTGTCGATAATAAAAGCATATTGTGGAGTTAATGATAAAAACAAGAGTTCCGGTTCAGTGAATACAGATGGTTCATGCAAGCTTACGGATTATAACGAACTTATTGATAGCAGGAGGCTTTCGGAATATACGGAAATCGCAGGGTTTGGTGTTAGCGTAAGTTTGGACGGAAAGAGTGTATTGGCAGGCAACCACAAACTAATGGAAAGCAAGGGTGTTTCATTCCCGGAATCAAGCGAAACAGGGACAAAAGTATATATAGCTATAGATGGTCAATTTGCCGGAAGTATTGTTATTTCAGATGAAGTCAAGCCGGACAGCCGTGATGCAATACTTGCTCTCAAAGCAAAAGGTATAAAAACTGCAATGCTGACAGGCGACAACGCTGCGATTGCCGATAAAATTGCTAAAGAATTGTCCCTCGATGAGGTATATGCAGAATTATTGCCGCATGAAAAGGTTGAAAAGCTGGAAGAATTATATTCAACAAAAAGTGCAAAAGGTAAGCTTGCTTTTGTGGGTGACGGAATAAATGACGCACCCGTTCTGGCAAGAGCGGATATAGGTATAGCTATGGGCGGATTAGGCTCCGATGCCGCTATCGAAGCTGCTGATGTGGTGCTTATGACTGACGAACCATCCAAGCTGACAGAAGCTCTAAAAATAGCACGCTTTACAAAGCGTGTCGTATGGCAAAACATTATATTTGCATTAGGGGTTAAAGGCATAGTCCTGTTATTCGGAGCATTCGGAATAGCGTCAATGTGGGAAGCTGTGTTTGCAGATGTTGGTGTTTCGTTGCTGGCCGTGTTAAATGCAATGAGAGTATTGAGAAATAGAGCGTGACAAGACAGAGAGACAGGTTCATTGTCTTGTGTGCGCCCAAGACAATGAACCTGTCCCTCTGTCTTGCATCAGAAAAAAGACAACTGTTTTTCACTGGTTTCAAACTTATGTATATATCCGAAGACATCGTCAATTTTAGAGAGGATTTTGTGTTTTCGGCATACCTCCCGGAAGATCTCCATCAAGCGGTGATTATTAGGGCTGCGGCATTCGTAACTGTTTCCGAATGTGCGGATGTACTGCTGCTTTACCCAGGGAAAGTGTTCATCAAGCTTTTCGTAGAAATATTCCCTGCTTCCTTCACGCATTGTTGTTCCCATTGCGAAGCAGACTATTCCGCGCACCTTTGCTTTTATACAATAATCAAGAATTCCGCGCAGATTCTCTTCAGTATCGTTTATGAAAGGTAGAATCGGGTCAAGCCAGACAACGGTGGGGATACCCTCATCGCGCATTGCTTCCAGAACCGCAAATCTCTCGGCTGTTGTCGATACATTCGGTTCGATTATTTTACATAAATCTTCATCATATGTGGTGAGCGTTATCTGTACAACACATTTTGTTTTAGCGTTTATCGCCTTGAAGATATCCATATCCCGCATGATTCGTGCCGATTTTGTGAGTATTGCAAGCCCGAATCCATATCTGTAAATCAACGTATTACACTCTCTTGTGAGCCGCAGTTCATCTTCGAGAGGTATATAGGGGTCACACATTGCACCTGTGCTTATCATACATGGTGCTCTCTTTCGCGCAAGCTGCGTCTCAAGTATCTTCGCCGCATTACGCTTAACCTCGATATCCTCAAACTCATGCCCCATTTGATAACACTTGCTGCGGCTGTCACAATAAATACACCCGTGCGTACAACCACGGTATAAATTCATACCATTTTTAGCTGAAAGTATTGTCTTGTAATCAGCATAATGCATGAGCATATCCTCCTGAAAACAGTATACATACCGTGTGTTTTATTTGCAATAGAATATGTTGGAAACAGTTTAATAAGTCATTGAGAACTGTTTTGAAATATGATAAACTGTTTCACGGTTCTCGTTTACGAGGAGTGGAACGATATCATTTTATCACGGAGGAAATAGTTTTGTCATTATCATATGAGAGCATTTTATCGAGTGAGTTTAAGTGTCAGCCTTTGCATGTCGGCAATGTGATCAAACTCATTGACGAAGGAAACACAATACCGTTTATCGCAAGATATCGCAAGGAGTTACATGGTGCGATGGACGATCAAAAGTTGCGAGAATTAGCGGAGAGACTTCAATACCTGCGCAACTTAGATAAGCGCAAACAGGAAGTCCGGGATTCTATAGAGTCGCAGGGCAAGCTGACAGATGAGCTGATTGCTGCGATTGATGCAGCGCAGACACTCGCAGCGGTTGAAGATATCTACCGTCCTTATAAACAAAAACGACGCACACGTGCAACCGTTGCAAGGGAGCAGGGGCTTGAACCGCTTGCGGAGTGGCTGTTGGCACAGGCGATGAATAGCGAGCCGCCGCTTGATAAAGCAGCAGCGTTTATAGATGAGGAAAAAGGTATTGCAGATGCGGAAAGCTGTCTGGCGGGGGCATGTGATATTCTTGCAGAAGACTTTTCAGACGATGCTGCAATCCGTACCAAAATCCGGCCGCTATTATTCCGTGAAGCTGTTTTGCGATCAGAAAAAGCCGGAGAGGGAAATCCCGTCTATCAGCAATATTACGATTTTGAAGAACCCGTAAACCGCATTCAGCATCATCGCATTTTAGCGATAAACAGGGGAGAAAAAGAAGGCGCGCTGAAAGTCACATTAAGTGCCCCGCATGATGCGGCAATAAACATCATGGATAATGAAATCTTAAAAGAGTATGATACAGCTACTACCGAATATATCCAAAAAGCAATTGACGATAGTTGGGACAGGTTGCTCTACCCGTCACTTGAACGCGAACTTCGCTCAACCCTTTCTGAGGGTGCGCACACACAAGCAATAAAAATGTTTGCGATCAATCTCAAACAATTACTTATGCAACCCCCCGTTAGAGGAAAAAACATACTGGCTGTTGACCCTGCATACCGGACAGGTTGCAAATGCGCTGTTATAGATGCAACAGGGCTTGTACTTGATACAACGGTGGTTTACCCGACACCGCCGCAATCAAAAGTTGCCGAAGCCGCTGCAACACTGATTAAACTTATCAAAAAACACAAGGTAACGGTAATAGCAATAGGGAACGGCACTGCTTCAAAGGAAACAGAGATATTCATAGCGGAGCTTATAAAGAGCACTCCGGGTGTGTCATATATGGTTGTCAATGAAGCCGGAGCTTCGGTTTATTCCGCGTCAAAAATCGCGGCAGAGGAGTTCCCGCAGTTTGATGTGTCCATCCGTTCAGCCGTGTCAATAGCCAGACGGCTGCAAGATCCGCTTGCAGAGCTTGTAAAGGTTGATCCAAAATCTATCGGAGTAGGACAGTACCAGCATGATATGCCGCCCGCGCAACTGTCTGATACACTTGATGGTGTTGTTGAGGACTGTGTAAATAACGTCGGTGTTGACCTGAATGTGGCATCGGCTCCGCTGCTTGAAAGAGTTGCGGGCTTGGGACCTGCAATCGCAAAAAACGTCGTCAGTTACAGGGAAGAAAATGGAGCATTTCCCGACAGGAAAGCTCTGCTTAAGGTGCCGAAGCTCGGTCCGAAAGCATACGAGCAATGTGCCGGATTTTTAAGAATCCCGGGCGGTAAAAATGTGCTTGATAACACATCGGTACATCCCGAATCATATAAAGCAGCAAAAGAGCTTCTGACAACCTTCGGACTGACACTAAAAGATGTCGGCGACATGCCTCCCATAAACGACTGGATAGAGAAAAAAGGTGAAACAAGTGTTGCGGATGCATGCAGCGTAGGAATACCGACACTTAGAGACATAGTATCATCATTGCAGAAACCCGGACGCGACCCTCGTGACGAGTTGCCCCCGCCGCAGTTACGCACGGACGTACTCGATATGAACGACTTAAAGCCCGGTATGGTTTTGATAGGTACAATTAGAAATGTAATTGACTTTGGAGCATTTGTAGATATCGGCGTACATCAGGACGGTTTGGTTCATGTATCGGAAATCGCAAACCGTTTTATTCGCCACCCGTCGGAAGCGGTTAAGGTTGGCGATATAGTTAACGTAATTGTATTGGATGTTGACAAGCAGAGAAAACGTATTGCTCTGAGCATAAAGCAAGCAACAGGGCTGACAAAGGATAAAGTTGATTCTGCGGCTCAGCAGGTTCAATGAGTATAGCACTTACATGTTTAATGAGTTTCGGAGGGGTTAGATATGCACATAACTGTAATAGGTGCGGCTAATATTAACATTATTGTTAAAAGCAAAAGCAAGATAGTCCCCGGTGATTCAAATCCTGCAAACGTCGAGATGAAGGCAGGCGGCACTGCCAGAAATATAGCCGCAATGCTCGCTATGCGAAAAATCGAGGTAGACTTTATAACTGCAATTGGTAACGACCCATTCGGCAATTTATTACGGGAAAACTGCACAAGTATAGGTATCAACACAGATGCCTGGATAATAAAAAGTAATGCAAGCACAGGAGTTAATCTTGCTACACTTGAAAACAACGGTGATCTCTATGCCGGTTTTAATGCGATATCCGCACCGGAGTCAATCAGAACCGCTGAGCTTACAAAGCATAAGCAAATCATCAAGGACGCGGATTTATTAGTCCTTGACTTAAATTTGTCGGAAAAAATACTTGCACTTTCACTTGATCTGCGTGATGACAGACCTGTTTTAGTTGATGCTGTTTCTGTCGAAAAAGTGCAACGGATTGAAAATTTACTCGATAGAATTGATATATTGAAGCTAAACCGTCTTGAGGCTGAAGAACTGACGAAAATGACGCTTGATACAAAAGAAAGGGTAAGACAGGCGAGCTATAACCTCGTCGGCCGCGGAGTGAAACGTGCTTTTATTACACTCGGAGTAGCCGGAGTTTGTGCCGCTGATGAAGGCAATGCAATTTTTGTTCCTGCATTACCGATAGCAATAAAAGGCATGAAGGGTGTAAAAGGAGCAGGGGACGCCTTTACTGCAGGACTAGCCGTAAGTCTGGAAAAAGAAATAAGAGCACAGGCAGAGACGGGCGTAAAATTCGCTGCCGAACACATAGAAAGAAATGTAATTAGAGACGGTTTATCCGATGGCAACAGGGCAACATCACCAAAACGGAGAGTTTAGCATTAATAGTATCTATCAGGGATAACGATAGCTAAACCATCCCGTAACTATGAGCACATTATCAAGGGTCGTTTAAAATGTGATATGCTTGAAGTGGAGATTAACACATCAATGCCTCAATAATCTCCGTTGCTTTTGGCGGACAGCCTTTAACGTTTTTTGTAAATCCCGACGCGCAAGCTCCAATCCCAATGCCCTTACCTTCCTTACCTTTAAATCCTTGACCAATGTGAATCTTTTCATCCAAGCGGGCTATGCCGCCCATTCTGTGAAGCGCATAGATCAAAGATGAATAACAAGCAGAACAAGCAGCATCCTCATCTATAAGCTTTCGATATCTATCTGCTGTATTTAAGCCACGGGTGTCAACTGTGGACTTATTTTCTGTATTAAGTTCAAGAATTTTCGTGTCATTGGAGTAGTAATTGCCTACTCCAATTTTCTTTCCGTAAGATAGATATTCAATATCATCGGGATGATATCCGATAAGCTCCGCACAATATGAATCAAGAAGCAACGGGTCACGACCTGCTATAATCCTGTTTGATACAACAGGATTGCCGCCTTCTTCAAAAGATAAATCACCGCAAATGCCATCGATTACACAGTATCCGGTCTTTATCAGCGCATTCAGTACAGCGACAGGTTTATGTATTCCGAGAGTATGGAAACGCCTCTTCTCGCTGTCGGGTATACAACCTTTTAAGTTTTTTAAGCAACATGTGAGCCGTGTCTGGCAGTGAGCTTTTAATACAGGAACGTTTATCAGAAAATCAGTGTCTATTGCTTCATCACAAACTTTGATAGGATACCTGTTCTGCATGTCATCTTCAGTTAAATACTGAACCCCGTCATCGTCTGTGGTTCGGTTCGGGTTTTCAGGGAGATGCCAGAGCGTGGTGCAACTATCTGATTTTAAATCAATAAGCGGGATATTGTATTTCCGTGAAAGGTCTTCATATCCGCAAAACTTAAATGCGCGTATTGTACTGTCACCAACCCACGAACTCTCGATGATTTTTATTCGTCGTACACCAAAATCCTTTAGGTACATGATAATACCTTCAACGACCTCGGGGTGAGTAACCGCGCCGTTTGAAGCAGGCCCGGGCACAACGAGGTTAGGTTTCAGCGATACTGCGAAGTCTTTGTCTAAATATGCGGCAATGTCTGACGCTACAAGTGTGTCATATGTGTTTTTAGTAATATCACTACCGTAAGTAATTACAATCATGGCTTTGCCTTTCTCCGAAATATTATACAGTCTTTTCTAACTTTCAACCTACATTTATATGTATTCATATGTATCATTGCTTGTATTCAACCAAACTGCGGAATACCAGTTTTGCACCTCGTCTTCTGATCTGAGAGCTTTTAGCGGAAGCCCCAATCTGTTAACAGTTGAAAAAACATCGATGCCGACGCTGTGGAAAGAAGGGCGAGCTTTTTTTACATTCCTGCATGGCAAGTCGCTCCTGCCCGCGCAATCCTCGCATAAAGCACAGTCGGACATTGAAAAAACAAGAGCATCACCGTCTAAATAAGCTTCAATTTCCACGGCAATAGAGGCGTTTTGGGCTATTTTCTTGTCATGCGAATGAATTATCAGAACAGACTTATACTTTTTAAGCATCTTCTTGAATCTCTTCAGAGAGGGATAACCTTCACGAGACGGACAGGTACAACCCTTGCCCCAATCCTTACATCCGAACATACATTTGAGAATAGTCCTTTCATCAAATACAATTTCATCCGGTGTAACCGCCACCACGTTTTCAACATTGAACGAACGTGCTAATTCTAAGTATTTTTCCATTTGCTGAGCTCCTTATATAATGATTTTCTGAGTTATTTTTGAAGTATTTTGGAAAGATATTTAGCAATCCGTTTTTTTGTACACACATTAGGAGATACTGTATTCAACAAAAAAACGGAGGATTAATAAAATGAGGTTTTTGGTAATTCAAATGATAATCGTAATTCTTGTCTGTATATTCATAGCGGCACTTTCAAATATTACGGATCTTGGCATCGCCGGGTGGATTCTTGCAGGTTCGACAGGCTGCGCTTTGTACAAGGTTTATAAACACATGCACTACAACATGAAGCTATCAGAACGAAAACGAAAACACGCACCCTGCGACTTTACGGAATCAGACATCTCTTACCGGATACAATACTTCATGTTCGACGATGCAACAGAACTCGGAGACGAATAGTATACGCAATATTATCACAATACCTTTTAAAATCCAATACATTGTGTTATTATCTTACATTGTATAAAGAATGCAACAACACAATTAGCGGAGGAGCAAAATGGACAAAACCTTACTTGAAAGATACGATGCATTAAAAGCACTTGTTAAAAACCGCGCAAACGAGTTTGCCGATTTAATGGATTACATTGAAAAAGAAACAGAATGGTTAACAGCACCCGCGAGCACAAGATTTCACTTATGCAAAGAAAATGGACTGCTCGAGCACTCTGTGAATGTCGCAGAGACCCTTATAAGAATCAAGAACACACTATACCCGCTCATAGAAGACGAATCCTGCGTTATAGTCGCACTATTGCACGATTTAGGAAAAGTCGGCATGCCGGGCGAGCCGCTTTACCTTAAAAACAGACCAACCGATAATCAAAGAAGAGCAGGCTACGGACCGACCCATCCCTACAGCTACAACAATGATTTGACATACCTAAGCGTACCGATTCGCAGCTTGTATCTCGCATTGCCGTTTCTGCCGCTCTCTGAAGAAGAAACACAGGCTATCGCATATCACGATGGGCAATACGTTGACGACAACCGCTCTGTCGCAAAAAACGAACGTCCGCTTACCCTGATGCTGCAATATGCGGATAACTGGTGTGGCTTTGTAACAGAAGAACGATAGAAATACATAAAAATACATAAAAATAATTAAAAACTTAATACATATGAAACATTTAATGTTAGGAAGCTTAATAAATATCTGTTAGATTAATCATGCAGGGTCGCTAATAAAACTTTTTTCATTTTTAATCCTCTAATCTTTTTAGCTAATAAAAGCCGCAAGGCTTTTATTAGCTTTTTGGCATATATTTCTAAAATGCATCCATAATAGATCGTGGATATTATATTATATTTTCATCATTATTCTATTTTAATAAAGTCGGGTTTGTGGTAGAATACAGATTGATTTATTGGAGAGGACGATTAATGTGAGAAAAAAAATTGTTGCTGTTGCCTTCGGCGGATTTTCACCGGAATATGAAGTTTCATTAAAATCGGCATATTCAGTCATCAATGCAATAAATAGAGAAAAATACGATATCATGATGCTTGGTATTACTAATACGGGACAATGGTACAAGTACACAGGGGCAGTTGATGATATCCCGAACGATAACTGGCATAAAGATGAAAAACATTTATCCAAAGCCTTTATCTCACCAAATCGCGGCGGGGGCGTACTCGTTTTTGACAACGATGGCACAGCAGCAATTTCGGTTGATATAGTATTTCCCGTACTTCATGGCAGATACGGTGAGGACGGAACAGTTCAGGGACTTTGTGAATTAGCCGGAATCCCTGTTGTCGGCAGCGGCTCGGCAGCGTCTGCATTGTGTATGGACAAAGACAGAGCTCACAAGCTGATTTCACTGGAAGATATTACTGTTCCAAAGTCAATATGCTTTGACTATTTTCCGGCAAACGAAACATTGCTTAGTGCAGTAAAAACACTTGACCTGCCGATATTTGTAAAGCCTGTTAAGGCGGGTTCTTCTATAGGTGTTACTAAGCTGGATAACTATGCAGATGTTACTGCAGCAGTCGAAGAAGCGTTCAAATACGATAACGTTGTAATAATCGAAGAAGCAATTAAAGGCAAAGAAGTTGGTTGTTCTGTAATCGGAAATCATGAACTGAAAACAGGTAGAGCAAATGAAATCGAAGTTTCGCACGGCTTTTTTAACTTTAAAGAAAAGTACACACTTGAAACATCAAAAATACACACGCCTGCCCGCATAGATTCGGAAAGCGAAAATAAAATTCTTGAAGCAGGTAAAAAAATCTATAAGGCACTCGGTTGCCGGGGTTACGCAAGAATAGACATGTTCCTAAAAGACGATGGAGATGTGGTATTTCTCGAAGCAAACACAATACCCGGTTTCACGGCCCACAGTCAGCTCCCGAGAATGATGAAAGCCGTTGGCATGGACTACCCCGAACTTGTAGATACTTTACTGGAACTTGGATTACAGGTCGAACAAGGGTTGTGGTATGGATGAGAGAGAGATTAGGTTAGTATATATGAGTAATAATTCAACGCCCTGCCAACAAGGACGGGCATGGATTGAAATAGATTTAGATGCTTTGGCGCATAATATTGCGGATATTCGCTCTAAAATCCCCAAAAGCACTGGCATTATGGCGGTTGTCAAAGCCAACGCATACGGGCACGGAGTTGAAAAAGTCGCAGAACGGATGATTTGCGAAGGTGTTAAAGCCTTTGCTGTTACTTCGGTTGTTGAAGGTGTACAATTGCGGGAGGTTGCTCCTGACAGCACAATTTTAGTTATGGGGTATACACATCCCGGTGATGCGCGATGGTTATATGAATGCAATCTATCGCAATTGGTTGTTGATGATATCTATGCGAAAGCACTCAATGATACCGGATACAACTTGCGTGTACATGTGGCAATAGATACCGGTATGAACCGGCTGGGTGTGGAGTCTTCGAATTTTGAGGAGGTAGAGAAAGTATTCAAGTATGCAGATCTGACCGTCGAAGGCATCGCAACACATCTATCATCACCGGATGGTCAGAATGATAGTGATACAGGAGTTACAAGGATGCAGATAGAGTCGTTTATGACTGTTGTGTGCAGGCTTAAGGAAAAAGGATATAACGTTGGTAAGCTGCATGCGATGTCAAGCTACGGCATCTTTAACTATCCCGAATTCAACTATGACTATGTTCGCCCCGGAATAATGTTATACGGGGTTCATAGTATTGATGATAAGACAAAGGTAAAAACAGAGCTGCGTCCCGTTTTATCACTAAAAGCAATTGTCGCACAAGTCCGCCGTATAAAAGCAGGGGAGAGTGTCAGCTATGGAAGAACATTCACCGCAGAGAAACCAATGAAAATAGCAACCGTCAGCATAGGATATGCCGATGGTTTCCCGCGACAGATATCCGGAAATGGAGGTATGGGTATAGTCAACGGAATTAAAGCCCCGGTAGTAGGACGCGTTTGCATGGATATGATAATGCTGGACGTAACCGCTATTGAGCAAATTAAAGCAGGGGATACGGTAACTTTAATAGGAAAAGACGGCAATGAAGAAATTCGCTGTGAAGAAGTTGCAAAAACCGCAGGAACAATAACAAACGATATCCTCTCGGGACTCAGCAGCCGGCTACCGAGGATATACCGGTAAAAATGTATTACGAATAAACGAAAACGCTGACTTTACCGGAGAATGTACCAATTTACTTTTTACCCTAAAGGGATGAAATATACTCGCCGCTGAAGCGGCAACCGAAACAGATGTACAAAATGACCATACCTTTTCGTGATTGTTTTGTGCAGTAGAAAAAAGAAAGGCATGGTCACTAAAATGAAACTTAGATATTTACCAAATGCATTTTCAATTGCACGGTTATTATTGTGCATACCATTACTTATACTATCGTGGTATATACCTTTTACTCTATTTTATACTGTATTGTTCGCTATAGCTGCTATAACTGATATGTTTGACGGTCAACTGGCGAGAAGAATAAAAGGGGCGAAAAGCGAATTGGGAGCTACATTGGATAGCGTTGCGGATTTAGCTTTAATAAGTGTATTGATTTTTGCATTAATGCCTTTAATGCGAATGTGGAGTTGGTTGTCGATTGCGTTTATTTGCGTACTGACACTAAAATTATTCGCATCGACATGCATAGGTTTTATCAGGTTCAAAGAGTTTATATCATTACATACCATTTCATTTAAAATATTAGCCACGCTTTTGTTCATTCATCCTCTTGTTTATTATTTTGCAGGCCCCGGCATGTTCCTAAATATACAATCCGGAGCGTTCTTTAACTTCTTTTCGACAGCTATAGCAGCTTATGCTCTGATATGTGTGATAGAAGAAATTTTTATCGTGTCATTGACAAAAAGACCTGAAAGAAATCTAAAAAGCATATTCGGCGTAAAAGCAGCAAACATTATTGCCGAAACCACTGAAGACTAACCATCGGTTTGATATGTAAAAACAGAAGAGATTGCTCTTGAGGCATAGCGTACAATTAACGGTTTTCATTACGAGAATATTAATACTTGTGTAATAATAGCTTTCGACAAATCGTGGAGCGGAGTGAAGGGACTTGACCCCTTGGCCTCACGATCCCGAACCGTGCAGTAAAATGCCGACAAAGCATTGCAAATACTACATTCCTAAAATTCATTTACTTGCATATTACTTGCACTGTCTGAAAATGCTTCGAACTTTTCCATCTCTAATTGGCAAAACATCTTCAGATATTATTTTTCTGCCCAGCTACTCCACTTTCCGCCTATACGTTGTGAATAAGTAACGGACTCAATGTAGTTTAGAGATAATTTCGTGTGTAGGCTGAGTTGAAACACGCTTGGAAGAGCTTTCACTTTCGATATAGCTTCCTCAGCACTAATTCTTCCTAAGCAATACACTGCAACTACATCTGCGACCTTATCATTTGCTATCGGACCTGAAGCAACATCGTATGAATGTCTGGGCTCATATGTTTTAACGTTTCCAGTATTTACCCGCCTATTATCTCTGATAAAATCAAGCCAGTGCTGCTAAGTATAATCGAATTTTATAATGTTTAATAAGCCATCGTTCCATATTTCTTTATTTATCTCATACCGCATAACTGTAGGTATGCCGAAGAATCCAGACTTGCCGATAGCCCAGTCTCTTGCAGGAGCAAGTTTACTGGATATATAAAAACCTCTCCCAAAATCTGTTCTTAGGCGGCATTTACTAAAATCAATATCACCAATCAAATCATTAGTGCCGTGATAAAAGAACTTCACACCGAAACTCCTTGTGCTTTTCGCAACTCATCAGACAACATTTCCGCCATATACTCATATCCTTGAGTATGAAACGCTTTGTAACCATCGAGTGTAGGCTTAATCAAGTTGTTGTCATTTAGCAATCTTGCGGTATCTGCAACAGACAAATCAAGCGTATCAGCTGTATATGAGATACATTGCACAAGCCAAAAAGCTCTGTCAGCTTCAGTATGTAGTCGTTTGCTCATGGATAAGCACCTGCCTCTCTAAGTTTTATTATATACTAAAACGGCTGAAAATACAATGGAAAGCAAATATGTGTAATTAAGAAAAAATGTATCTTCATGCTAACACCTCTAAATATCTATAAACAACATCCCGGACTTTAAATACAGTAGCATATTCAAGCAGTTTTGCATTATCGCGAATATTCCTTCTTACATATTGCTTGATTGCTGTAATAACTAAGTCCCGATCCAGTTTTTCGATGCTGCGTAAACAATCACATAGAGTGCGTTCGATATCATAAGCAATTACCATAGCTCCGGAAGGCGTTTCAACTTCGCTAATACCTAAGTTCATTCGTTCAGGCTCAGAATAAAAAAACATCATGTTTTTATCTGATAATAGTTTAGAATTCCAGCCGGATGGAATGGTCATCATTAATCGTAATGGGTTGCGGTCACTAAGGTCGTGTAGAAACAAAGCTGTTTCATGTGAAAAGACACCTTTTGGACATCGATACTGGGCGACAAAAAAAGGGTCGGGGAACACCTCTGAATCAACATATAAACCATGAGCAACACGTTCGATTTTACCGCTGGATGCCATGCGCTGCAGCGTTTTATTATCAATGCCAAAACTTCGTGCATCTTTTGAAGAAAGATAACCACGATGTTGCTCCATAACATAGCTTACATTTTCGAATGAGTTCATTTCATCACCACAGTCCTTA
>WRDH01000043.1 GCA_009783555.1 Oscillospiraceae bacterium | reverse complement strand
TGTACACTGATAATCTCCACTACATAACTGATTTCAATTCCGTATCCGACATCACCGACAAGAAAGGTCAGATACTTCCCCTGCATTACGTCTTCCGCGCTCATTTCCAGATCCATTATGTCATGCACTTAAATCACCATCCTGTTAAATACTTATTGAACGCTACATCATCAAGTCAAGCAATAGGCCTCTTATATCATCGATTCTGTTTAAAATCTCGATTTGATCGGCATGTTCCTTAATGACTTCCTTCCCGAGAGCATCTAAATTTTCATCAACAATCTTGACTGTTGCTATGTAGCGATGCTTTCCCCGGGAGGCATATGCGTCCTCTCTTGAAAAAGTATATCCGTTACTGACGATTTCGTCAAGGAATTCTCGTATAAGTCTGCGATATTTTTCATAATCGCGTACATCGACCCTGTCTGCAAGACGTTTTCCCTGCTCATCTATCTCTTTTTTCTTTTCCGTAAGACGGGCTATATACATTTCTCTTGACATATCTGTCAAGGTGCGGCGAAAGGCACTATTTTCAACCTCATCAGCACCGCGGGCTTCTGTTGACCGCACCGTTACTATACCCGACTCCGTGGCTTTTTGCCCTTGAACTCTCATACTCATAGCAAGCCCCTCCATCGTCATTGCGGGCTTGATCCGCAATCCCGGGAACAATGTGCAATGCTCAGGGGATTCTGAATCAAGTTCAGAATGACTAATTAAGACTTCTTATCAAACATTTCCGGCGTGTTCGGTACCGACTGAACATAGCCGCCGATTCCTTTTCTTTTTGAGCTTTGTTCATCGATTTTTTTTGTGAGGTCTTCTGTTTTTTCTTTCATGCTTAATATATTTCTGTCATTGATTTCTGCGCAGGCTTCGATAATCTCTCTGATTTGTTTATTCAGATCATCAACTTCCTTGTTTTGCCTGCCCTCATTTTGAGGGTTTGCATTTTTTGACGTAGACGCGCAGGATTGCATCAACGTTTCCTTTTCCTGATGCAATCCTTTGATTTTTTCGATAAGCTCTTCTCTTTTATTAAGTGAGCCGTTAAACGCTTCCATGTCATCCTTGCCCAGTAACTCGACCTGTTCTTCAGTCAGCTTGCGAATTTGCTTGTAATAATCAAGTTCTTCGCCAAGCAGCTCAGGCAGCCGCCCTGTGTCCTCAGATGAAATTTTATTCACGCTCTTTCCTCTCCCAGTTGAATTTGACCCCTGTTCATTCCGCTGATTTGCTTCCACGCATCTCTAATGCTGTCTACCATTTCAATTATCGGATCAAGCGGTTCAGTGTCTTTATGCAAATTTGCATCAGCAATACTTTTTAGTGCAAACTCATATAAATTCAACAATTCGTCCGATATTTCATAATTCATATCCAGGCTGTTAATAAGCTCTGTCAGTATCATTTGCGCTTTCATTAAGCATTTATGGGCACCGGGAACATCCTTTTTTTCAATTCCGCGTTTGCCGAGGACTATATTTTTTTTGAGAGCATCGTAAAGCATAACAATTAAGTCTACGGGACCGGCGGTTAACACATCTTGCTTTCGATAAGCGTCTTGAGGACGTGTATTTATCATAACCATCTGTTGCATTTCCACTTATCCTTTCAAACAGTGTTTATTGCCCGAGCATTGCATTGAACCATCCACCCTGTTGCTGCAGCCGTTGCATCGCTGTTTCCATTTGCGCGAATACTCTATATAACCTGTCTTCTTCGGCAAACATTCTCGCTTGCATTCTTTCAATCTGCTCATTCACTCTTTTTAAGGAATCTTCAAGACCTCTTGTAGATGTAGCTTGACTTTCGTTTACATAACCTCGCAGCAAGCCGTCGATTTTATGCATAAGACCAACACCGCGGTTTTGTAAACCGCTTGAATCAATTCTTACGAATATGTCAGCGACCATGTCCGGATCATTTTCAAGCGCAGCCCTCAGCCTATCTTCGTTAATTATTATCTGACCGCCTGTGCCGTCAAAGAAATTCCCGGTAGTGAGACCTATTTGAGACGGGCTGATACCTAAGCCTTCGATTTCTTCGAAGAATGATCTGCGGAGATTCGAAACAAGACTTTGGATTCCCTGATCGTTTCTGAGAATGCCTTTTTTGGCAATTGCTTCCCACTCCTCAATTTGCCTGTCTGTCATGCCTTGTTTTTCTTCATCGGTCAGTGGTCTGTAGCTGACTTCACTTCCGGTTTTTCTTTCCGTAAGCAAGCCTTCAAGCCTGGCAATGAGGGTGTTGTATGAGTTTATGAAATCTCTTATCGCATTCATTGCAGGTTCTGTATCGCGGGTGAGACCGACGCTGATTGGTCCTCCGTCGGTGAAAATTCCCTCGCTGTTGACTGCTGTCCCGTCGAATGTTCTGTTTACTGTAATGCCCACGCCCCTGAAGTCAAAGGTGTTTGTGTTGCTTTTTAACTCTTCGTTGCCGTTTACCGTTATTATTGCTTGTCGAGCGTCGCGAATCCTGTTGGCTGCGCCGGTTTCGCCGGCTTCGAGCGCTATTGTTGAAGTGTTGCCGCGTATAATGTCAAAGAAGTTACTGCCACTGGTGAGCGTCAACTTTGCATTTTCAGGATCTACATTAGCACCCATTCTGGTTTGTAAGGTAAACTGATCGGTGAGACGATCGTAACTCATACTCACGCCCGCTTCGTTGTTGATTCTTGCAATCATATCAGTCAGTGTATCTGTAGCGCGAATCAAAACAACCTTATCATCAGCAGCTAAACCGGTGGTGTTAAATGTGAGTCTGGCTTCACCCGCCATGTTAGCTACGGTTTGCGTTACCTGGTTAAATGCTACTCCATTAACTTCCGGGGCTGTCGGGTTATCTGCATCCCACTCCCATTCGCCGAGTTCGTGAGGTACTGCTGTATCACCACGTCCGAATGTTACGGATAACTTTCCGTCTTCACCAAGAGTCACGGCACCTTCATTGCTTCTGAAGGACCATGTTCCATTAGCTCCTTCTGTCGCTGTAACCGTTATGTTTCTCGCAGCTCCGCCGACACCCTCGGGAATCGCAAATGTATGATCAAAAACACCTTTACGGTCTTCGATAAAGCTAAAACCACTAGTGGCATTTCCGACCAAGTTGAGTGTACGCTCAGAGCCGCCTGCCGTTATTGTCAGAGGTCCGGTTCCGTCCCAGGTGCTGGTAGCATTAGTGGCAACAGCGTTACCCGCTCTATCTGTAAACGACCAAGCACCATCGTTTGTCCGTTCAATCTTTACGTCTTCATTGCCGACTCTGACAGTTGCGCCGGTGTGTGTCCATGAGATTTGTTCACCATGCCCGTTATTCTTAAAGACCATGGCACCAAGTGTTGTGCCGGTTGCAAAGCCATTGCCGTTTCCGCTCACGCCCGTTGCGGTCGTAAGTTGTGCGCCTCTTGCGAGTTGGGTCACTTTGGTTACAGAGAAGTTGCCGAGCGGCGACCCGGCGTTTGTTCTGATTGAAACTGCACTTGAGTTAGCACCTGAAACAGTAGCTTTTGTTGCATTAAATGTGTTTCGGGTCATCATTGTTTTTGAGCCTTGTGTCGATAAGAATGTCGATCTCAGGCTTTGGATATCGTCCCTGATGCTGTTATGCGTTTGTTGTCTCCATTCAATGAGTTTTCTGTTACGCATTTGATTATCAATCTTAAATTGATGCATACGAAGGGTTTGCTGGATGATAAAGTCCGTATCCATGCCTGATGCAAGACCCATCATTCTGGTTGGCTGTGATCTCATTGGGTTAATCATAAAATACACCTCAAATCCTTTTGTTTAAATTTATGCCCGTCCTCCATAACCGGCATATGGCGATAATTACCTGTATATCTATTATCGTAACTTTAACAGCAAATCTTTAACGATTTCTACATGTTTTTGTTAAATTTTTTCAGTATATCATTTACATTGTCCAGTTCTGCATATCCGTTGCCTGTCCATG
This sequence comes from Oscillospiraceae bacterium, assembly GCA_009783555.1. Lineage (GTDB taxonomy): Bacteria > Bacillota > Clostridia > Oscillospirales > Oscillospiraceae > WRMH01. The sequence continues at coordinate 20,050 of WRDH01000043.1, read as the reverse complement.
AGTCGTATTCATACTTGATTTCAACCTTTTCGCTCAATTGTAATCCGGCATTATTGCGTATGCATTCAATCATTCTGCATATGATGCTTTCAGCGTTTTTTTTGCCCAGTTCCACAAACAATATCGCAAAAACCCCGTCGCCTGCGTAGGCGGAAATGTCTATTTCACGCAGTGTCCCGGTTATCGTTTTCGCTGCGCTTCTAAGCATTTCGTCGTATCCGGCGTTTTTATCGTCATTGGTTATGGATATTGCCGCAAATGTCATTGAGCCACCGTAGCGTCTGAGCCTGTATAGTTCGGTTGTCACGGGTTTGCGCATACCTTGAATGTTGAACATGCTGTATTCAGGGTGTTGTCCGGCGTAAAACTCTTCCCATTGTTTTTCTACGTCACGCTTTTTCTTTTTTTCAAATCTTTTATCAAATGTTCTGGTTAACTCATTTATCTCTCTATAGCCGAGAAATACTCCCCACCTTCCATTTTCGTTGATAACCAGCTTATCTATGTCACCTGATTGCGCTCCGTCTTCCACATGGCTGTCTTCCGTGATTATTATGCGGAATTTTCTTGCATGGAATGTACAATCATCACCCCATGTTACCACCGCAATAGAAGAGCCGCCTGCTATTTTGAACTCTCGCATGGGGTATAGCCTTGCTACAGATTCGCGCCACTCTGTAAAGCTATCAAGAGGTATGTGCTTTTTGTCGTGGTTACTTAGATAATTATATGCTCCCGTGTAGTCAAATGTGTTAAGTGCAGCAAAATAATCGTGAAGAACTGCATAAGCTTCTTTTTCCGCATCTGCGCTTGCTGCCGCCCGTTCTGCCGCACGCCTTTGCTGTGCTTCCGCCGCTTGTTTTTGCGCTTGCTCCTGCGCTTGCTCCTGTGCTTCCTCTTCGGTTTGCGATTTTTCTCCGGTTTGCCATTTTTCTTCGCTTTGTTGTCTGTAGGATGGCGGAGGTTGATATCTTCTTACAGGGCGTGAATATGTCTGGCGGTCACGAAATGCCGATTCACGCTTGAATTTTTCCCGGAGCACCGTGTATGCAATGTTGATTTGCTTCATCAGTTCTTCGGCATCCGGTTCGTCACTGATATCCGGATGGTGTATTCTGCAAAGTTGTCTGTAGGATGTTGTAACGTCTGCCATTCCGGCGCCTACCTTGACGCCGAGCACTCTATACGATTCAAGCAAGTTGCTCATGCAAATCCTCTTAACACTCGGAAATTCACGGATGATAAACTATTTTTTCAATCCATCACCGTATTTATGAGTATCTCACACTCTTAGTTTTTTTTCAATATGAAAATGAATGAAAATCTGTGATGCAGCTACTTGGAGGGTATCCGGGTTTTCATTTTGTCCAACACCAAATCCAAACACAAACCTGCGGTTACAAGAATACCGCCTAATATTATTCTGTGTGATACTTCTTGTGATATTACTATATATGACTATGATTCCAGAAAATACTTGCCCTACAAAAATTAACAATGTCAGATAGAATGCTGATATTTTTACAACTGTGATATTGCTGAGTAAAATGATGCATACACCAAAAGCGCCGCCCAAGTATAAATACCAATTACCTGAGAATGTAAATTCCGAAAATGGCACTTCATTTCCTCCAAGCAGAAGCAAAACCGGTATTGCCACCAAAATTCCGGTAATGTAATTAAAGAATGTCCCGACGCGTACGCTTGATTGTTCTGATAGTTTTGCGTTTAATGACCGGGAGATAACTATGCAAACCCCCGCAGCAAAGGATAATATTACCGCAATTATTTCAAAATCACTAATCATTGAGACTATACCTGCCAGCACAAGCAGCAGCCCGAAAACCTTATGTTTTGAAAACGGATGCTTAGCCATTCCCAATAAACCGTATCGGTCAACGGCAATCCCCGCAACGCTTTGCCCGAATAACATAAGTGCAAGTATTGCCGATACACTGATTCGCCCGAACGAAAAATTATTTGATATTGTCGTGAATACACCAATTGCACCGCCAAGGTATAAAAACCAGTTGTGTCTTTTGCTAAACGGATTTTCCCGCTTAATTAATACAATAGCGGAGATTAGAATTAACCCGACGATATGTATTATCAATGTAGCGTGATATAGACCATAGATATCTGTAAGACCACCGTTAATAGCAATCATAACAGAGATCAATACTCCCATGAGTAACGAGAGAAAATAATACACTTGTCTACCGCCTTGTTTTTAGTTATTATAAGTATGGAATACTCTCTCAGGGAAGATGTCCAGTGCCGATTCAAACGTAACCGGTCATTTACGATATGAAACAACTATCGTAGTTATATCATATATTAAAGGAGTTTAACAGTGCACGCAAGCCAACTTATAGATTTTTTAAGTATAACGGGAAAGCTGAAACGTAATACCCGCCATTGTTGGGGTCCCGGCGGCAGGCAGGAAAGTGTGGCAGATCACAGTTGGCAGCTAGCTGTCATGGCTTTGCTGGTTGCCGGTGATTTTCCCGATGTTGACATAAATAAAGTTGTAAAAATGTGTTTGATACATGATTTTGGTGAAGCTATAACAGGTGATATCCCGTCGTTCTATAAGACGGAGCACGATAAGGAAGTTGAAGAATCAGCAATAGAAGGGTTATTACAACAGTTACCCTCGGGTATTGCAGATGAATTTTCCGGATTATTCGATGAAATGGCAGAGCAGCAAACCGAGGAAGCGAAGCTGTTTAAGGCACTCGATAAAATGGAAGCTATCGCTTCACACAACGAGTCGCCTCTCGATACATGGCTGGAGCTTGAGTATACAGAGAACCTGACCTACGGAGCGGAGGAAGTAGCATATTCGGAGTATCTGAAAAAACTGAAGAATGAGCTATACAAAGATTCTGTACAGAAGATTAAAGACGGGGAATAGGACAGGGGAGACAGATGAACCGTCCCCCTGTCTTATTAGCAAATCATAATGGCATCAGTGTAATTTTTCATGCAATGAAATTACGAAAAGTTTTTAAAAAGCTGGTTAACTAAGGAGAGGGGAAACAATGAAAGAAATGGATGAAAACGAAGTTATGAGCCTTACTGCCGATGACTTTCGTGACTTAACACCGGATGAAACCCTGCAAGACAATTTTAAGCGTATGTTTCAAATGCTTGGTATAATTTACAAGAACCAAAATGAAATAAAAGAATTATTAACTGTTGCAAAGCAATCATAAGCAGGATACCGTTTGTAGAGACAGGGGAGACAGATGAACCGTCCCCCTGTCTTTAATGAAATTTTAAGTAACCTGAATGACAGAAAGGTAAAATTAAATGAAATCATATCGAAAGGAACTGACGTTTAACACGAAAACACGCCGTGCTATTGTCAATATCACGCCGCAGGTTGAAGCGGCGTTGCGTGAGAGCGGGGTTAAAGAAGGGTTGATTTTGGTAAATGCCATGAACATCACGGCAGGTGTCTTTATCAATGATAATGAGAGCGGATTGCACAGGGATTACGAGCGTTGGCTCGAAAAGCTTGCACCCGAAAAGCCTCATAGCCAATACGACCATAACGGATATGAAGACAATGCCGATGCACACTTGAAGCGTACAATAATGGGGCGTGAATCAGTTGTTGCCATTACAAACGGACAACTCGACTTTGGCACATGGGAGCAGATTTTCTACTATGAATTTGATGGTATGCGGAATAAACGGGTACTGATAAAAATCATTGGGGAATAGTTTAACATTACTCTTGTTATTAATATAAACAAGATCATGTCAATGTCATGTGTGATATGTAGTTATTCATAGTAATTTTACATTATTGGGTCTTATTAACCTTTATTAATTGTTTGATTTGCGGTACAGTAACATTCAAGATGAGTGGGCTTTACGAAAACTCATTTGATTAATAAGCAAGTAAGCAAAAATAAAACAACGTAATTGAAAATGGAGGTCTTTTTTATGTGTGGTAATCATAAGTTTTTCAAATGTAACATTTGCGGCAATCTGACGGGTCTTATTATTCGCTCCGGTGCGCCGCTATCTTGCTGCGGTCAGAGTATGGCAGAGCTAGTTCCGAACACAGTCGAAGCAAGCACCGAGAAGCACATACCCGCAGTCACCGAGTCAGCAAATGGCATAAGTGTTCAAGTCGGCAGTGTGCCGCATCCTATGGAAGAAGGTCATCATATAACTTTCATATACGCAGAAACAGAAAAAGGCGGTCAACGTAAATGTTTGGATATCGGAGCAGAACCAAAATGTGCCTTTAGCTTTATCGATGACAAGCCTGTAGCTGTCTATGCGTATTGTAATCTTCACGGTTTATGGGAAACGAAGGTTTAGTGAACCCATTCTTCAAACAAGTTTATGGTATCGTCGAACAGATACCATACGGTAAAGTAATATCATATGGTGATATATCAAAAATACTCGGCCGGCCTCGCGGAGCACGCGAAGTCGGCCGGGCTATGCGCTATTGTCCCGAAGGGTTGCCATGGCAACGTGTCGTCATGGCTGACGGAAGCATAACCGGCGGTTCTTTCGCTGACATGCGCCGTGCGATACTGGAAGAAGAGGGAGTGCCGTTTTTACCCGACGGGCGTGTAGATATGAGCACCTGCCGTTGGTTGGGTTAGTTGTCAGGGGGACGGTCCCCCTGACAACCCCTCAATTAGTGAAGAATCGGACCGCCTTTTTGCATATCGTTGCACTGTATACAGCTTGAATCACTGCAGTGTGTTATAGTTTTATCATTCCTTATAGCGTCTGCACAAGCTAAAACTGTTTCTTTAATCGGGAATATTCTCCATAAGCTTTTGCCGACTGTTATTTGCTTTTCCAAGTCTGCAACAAACGGTGCCAGATTGTTAAAGCCTTCGGAACAACTGCCTTCGCGCAGGCGCATGGTGCTTCCGTTTTTATCCAGTGCCCAGCGTACGAACAGTTCTCTTCCGGATAGTTGCTCCGCATAGTGGATAGCTGTCATTTTTGTTAAATCCACGCCCATCATGACGATTTTGCCGCTTCTTTCCATCATTTTTTGGAAAGGAGCATAAACGTCTTCTGCGGTTTGACAGCTTATCAATTCTTCTGCCTCCGGTCCGAGTGCTACAAATGAGTTTAATGGGTGGTTTCCTCTGTGTCTTCCATCAGTAAATACCATCGTGCGGGGAATTGCACCCATATCTTTTGATATATCAATAATACCACTATTATATATTCGACCGTTCGGCTCAATCGTCCTCATCTCATCATCTATGCCGTTTTGCTCTATTTCTTCTCTCGGCGGCAAATAAAATCTATATGTAAATGAAGGCGCAAGCAAAGAGCAACCTGCTTCTAAAAATGCATTTATTATTGTATCCGCGCCGCCCTCTACTTCACCGAATGAACGAAGCGATGAATGAACACAAATTATTTCGCCGGAAAGTCCGGCTGCTTCTATTGCTTTTTTTAATTCCTTACCTGTAACTTTCATAAATTTATCAATTATCCTTGTGTTTTGTTCTTCGGTTTTTTCTTCGGTAGCTTTTGTGGATTTTAGCACGCAGAGCACAAAATGTCGAGATTTTCGTCCATTTTTACGCTTTTTCGCATTTTTTCAGTAATGTTTGCATTAGTTATTCGTATGTTAGAACCGTTCATTCTGCTGCATTTGTTCCATTTGCCTCTCCATTTTTGCACATTTTACTAATAGTAAAGTTAGCTTGTGGGATTTCGTCATTTTATGGAGTTTGATTTTATTTTCTATTACTTCTTGTGATTATCGGATTCGACCATCACCGGGCGACCGAGGACGGTCGCCCCTACAATTCTCCCCATGGGAAATTATACTCGCGCATAATATTCCTTACTTTTTCTATTGCCTCATCATCCATCCCGGGTATTGACAAAACTTCGCGTTCGCTCTGTGATTTTAAAACATCGAGGGTTTTGAAGCCTTTTCCTTTTAGTCCTTTTACCGCATCCGGTTCCAGACGTTTCAGAAGAACATCGATTGGAGTTGTAGTATGAGCCTTTTTCGGCGGGAAGCGTTTATCAAACTCCAGAGCTTCTTCCTGAGTCAATTGCATGTAAACATCGTCAATAAAGTACTTTCCGCGAATACCGTCGAGAGCACCTTCATAAAGGGTATACACCAGGAAAGCATCACCTGCTTCACCCTCAGGAGGTGATATACCTAGTTTTATCGCATGTTGAAAGCCAACACGCGGGTAATAATCCGGGTGACCGAAGATAATAACGGCACGATATCCGAGTTTCCTCGCTTCTTCAAATGTATATTGCATGAGAGCTCTGCCTATGCCTTGGCTCTGGTGCTCCGGTGCAACCGTTAGCGGTCCGAATGTCAGTGTTTCGTAGGTTTTTCCATCATCGGACTCAATCCGGCTTTTTGTGTAAATAATATGACCAACGATTTTGCCATCTACTTCAGCAACACAATTTAGCACCGGAACAAGTGCTTCAACATCTCGCAGTTTGTGGACCAGAAGATGTTCGTCACAAATCTTGCGGTTTTCATCTTCTTCCCAAAATTGCCAAAACGCATCTCTGGTAATTTCCTCAACCGCATAATGGTCGGCAGGTTCTTCTCTTCTAATTATTATGTTCATTGATATATCACCATTCTTCTTTTTTTGTCTTTAACTTTCGCGAATATATGGCTACTTCTTGGTTTTTTGCTGATTTCATTCTTAGCACCTTAAGTTTATTCTCTGCATACAACGCTTCACGCTGTAATTTTTGGTAGCTGTCCCAACGTCCTTGCTCTATTTCACCTCGCTCAATGGCGGCAATAATCGCACATCCCGGTTCCTGCTCGTGCTTACAGTCTGAGAATTTGCATGTACCAAGGTGCTCTTCAATATCGGCAAATATATCAGACACCGCAGATTGTATTCCATCGCCTGTTTCCCACATGCCGAGTTCACGCATCCCCGGAGTATCTATTATATGTGTCCCGCCCGGTAGTGTAAAGAGCTGGCGGTGTGTTGTTGTGTGACGACCTCTGGCATCGTCCTCTCTGATTTCTTTGACTACCATGACATCTTCACCCATCAACGCATTGAGCAGGCTTGACTTCCCTACTCCGGAAGATCCGAGAAATACGCATATTTTGCCGGGTTGAAGGTATTTTTCAAGCTTTTCAAGACCTGCTCCGGTCTTTGAACTGGTTACCGCAATGTCAACACCGGCGGCAATCATCTCTACTTCGCTTATATATCGCTGCGGATCGTCAGCAAGGTCAGCCTTTGTAAGGATTATTACGGGGGTCGCTCCGCTCTGCCATGTAAGTGTAAGATATCGTTCAATGCGGCGCAGGTTGAAGTTTTGGTTTAACGATTGCATGATAAACACTGTGTCAAAGTTTGCTGCAATCGCTTGTTCGCGAAATCCGCCGGGGTCGGGGTCCAGCCTTGAGAAATAACTTTTGCGCGGCAGTGTCTCAACTATTTGACAATCTCCACCCTCCACTTCTGTGATGAGCACAAAGTCTCCAACCGTCGGGAACGGATGCGGCTCCCTGCCATAATAAACGCTTGTTTTCAGCTTACCGTGTTGCGTACCGTTGCAGCCGATAAGATCATACCGCTCTCTGTGTACTGCTGTAATACACGCAGGTGTTAACCCATCGTCAGGCTTTTCTGTTTCTGTATATCCGTATTGTTTTAAGTCTATCATTAATGTAGTAATCCCTTTCATTTCCTTATGCGTCAACAGACCATAAAGCTCATAGTTTTGCACCTATTTTTGGAATTGGTTCATTTTGGACCAATTCCACTTTTGTTTGTTCTTTTGGGCGCAAAAATCCTTTCAGCCTAAAGGCATGAAAAAAACCGCGTTACAAGCAGCCTCAATCTGTGGCTGTTGTTTTGCGGTGAAAAGTGATACAACAATATTCACAAAAGGTTACTTCCGGAGGTCATCACTACAGCCGGAGGCTATCGCAATAGACCTTGCACAACACAGTACGAGAGACGTCATCCCCCGTTAAACCGTATGCGCCCATTATTCGGTTTAAGTTAAAATCACCATAAATATCGACATAATCACATCCCCTTTCGAGATAAAATAACCACAAGCGGTTATTTAACATTAATCTATTGATATCGTTCCTCTCCTCGCTTCGCGAGAACCGTGAAACATGATATATTATTGAATTTACCTTGCTGATTGTAACGTGTACCGTATAAAAAGTCAACGAAAAATTTGTGTGAAAAAGAGTCAATTCCTCACAGCACCTTCTGACGCAATAGTATACAATCCGTTACACGATTAGTGATAATACCGCGGTCTCTTTCTGCGTAGTATTCCAACAGAGGTTGCAGTGTATCGCGAATTTCTGTGAAGTTCAGCATTGGCATTATTAATTGTTTTCCAAAGAGCTTTATCGGTGAAATCTGCATAAATGTTTGTACAAAGAGTGTTATTGTCATAGAATTTTAGCAATCGTACATCATGCCTCTGCTCTAATTTCTGCGTTACAAACTCTTTTCCTTTTATATATCGAGAAAGAATAATTTGCTTACCATCAAAGGATATTTCTAAATATCGACAGTCCTCATCAATACCCATTGCGGTCATCCATGAATTAGGCAACGTAACCTTATACGTCTTTGAACCCTGCGACGCAGTCCCCCCTGCAGAACTGATATTAACCTGTGTTGTTCTCTTTTTCATGGCACACCCTCGGAACGCATTATATGCTATTCGGTACGAATAGTCAAACAAAACGCTATCTTCCCAACAATCTTCCCAACATAATTTTGCTTGTCCTGCAGTATTAAATTAACCAGTGAGGAACAACCCACACTTCGCTTTTTGAGCATTGCGCAGGGTGTAGATTATTGGACTGGCAAATAATACTTCCAATTCCCAGTTCCATTTTTTGATACGCCGGAATCTCAGTGTGATTCTTCGCACATGTCACGGGGTCAAGCGCATTAAAGCTTTTTACTGATTCTGAAGGATTAGAGCTTTTTTTTATTTCGATTGGATAGAGCGTTCCGTCCTTCCAGATAATTAAGTCTATCTCCTTCATGTTCTTATCCCTATAATAAAACAAAGGTGGAGTTTTTCCGGTATTTATAAAGCTTTTATATATTTCGGAGACAACATATGTTTCGAAAAATTCGCCTGCCATTGCTCCGGTTTCAAGTACATCGGGATTACTCCATTTTGTCAGATAAGCAGCGAGTCCCGTGTCCATGAAATAGAAGCGAGGTGATTTCACCACACGTTTTAGCGCATTGTTGTGGTAAGGCTCAATTAAAAATGCAACTCCTGAAGAAACCAGAACAGAAAGCCATTGCTTTGCTGTAGGTGCGGAAACTCCGGTATCTCTTGCAAGTGCTTCATAGTTAATCAAGCTTGCGGTTCTTGCCGCAGCAGCACGTAAAAAACGATAAAATGCAAGTTCGTCCGCAACTTGTATAAGGTCCCGGATATCACGGCTTATATATGTCTGCAGATATGATGAGAAATATTCATCTAAATCAGTTTCCGTTTGTTCGTACAATCTTGGCATACCACCTCTATGGATGCGTGAAAAAGTATCCCTTAGTGTCATAGGGCGTGTTGAATTTAGTCTTTCAAGTAACTTCTCCGGAGCAGTTGTATACTCATCAAAAAGGTCGCCTGTGATTTCACTGTTAGACAGACCGAATAAGTTCAAGATTCCGACCCTTCCGGCAAGACTCTCGGAAACATTCTTCATCATATGAAACATCTGCGACCCCGTCAGCCAAAAAGCACCATTTTCCTTTTTGGTATCTACATTCATTTTGATATAAGGCAGAAGCTCCGGAGCATATTGAATTTCATCAATAATGACGGGAGGAGAGTACCGTTCTAAAAAGGCAACAGGCTGCTGCTTTGCAAAGAGCCTGTCATCAGGGTCATCCAACGTCACATAACATCGATCTGTCCCTGCCAGACACCTGAGCAATGTCGTTTTCCCGGATTGCCGGGGTCCGGTTATAAGCAGTACCGGGAATGTATCAGATATCCTTTTTACAATATCCTCAATTTTCCGTGTATAATACACGCTAATCCCTCCCTCCGTCACAATATTAGGCTAATCCAAAGTTTAACTTTAGAATAGCCTAATATCGCACGTTTGTCAATAGTTGTTTATGACAGAGGGTCAGCATCTTCAGCATCCGGGGTTGTGTCTTGCGATTAACTATCTTGACATGTACCATCCTTGATGATATTATTAACTCGTAAGATAGTATCTCGTAAGATAGTGAGGTGATTCTATTGTTTATCGGTAGAGAGCGTGAGCTTGGCAGACTCAATGAGATGTATGCAGGTGGTGATTTTGAATGTGTAATTATATACGGCAGGAGACGAGTGGGAAAAACTGCTTTGATTCAGGAGTTTATAAAGGATAAAAGAGCAATATATTTTCTTTCACTTGAAACCGGTGCTGATGTGAATTTGGTAAATTTCAGCAAGTGCATTTGGAGTCTTAGCGGGAGTGTAATTAAAGCTCCGTCACGATTTTCTAACTTTATGGATGCGCTGGAAGCCGTTAATGATTTGGCTGCCGACGAGCGATTAGTTCTTGTTATAGACGAATATCCCTATCTTGCAAATTCTGTTCGCGGGATGTCTTCTATGTTACAGGCACAAGTCGATACACTTTTCAAAAGCTCTAAGCTTTTTTTAATACTATGCGGTTCTTCGATGTCATTTATGGAGAATCAAGTGCTTGGGTATCAAAGCCCTTTGTACGGCAGGCGTACAGCTCAGTTTAAGATTCAACCTTTTTCCTTTTTTGAGTCTATGAGATTCCATGAAGAGTATAGTGCACTTGATAAAGCAGTTGTCTACGGAATAACCGGCGGTATACCTCAATATTTGATAAAAATAAACAGCAATAAGTCATTAAACGAAAATATTATTAACGGCTTTTTTGACCCCTCCTCGTACTTTTTTGAAGAGCCGGCTAATTTGCTTAAGCAGGAGCTTAGAGAGCCGCAAATGTACAACGATGTTATTACTGCAATAGCTACCGGAAGCTCACGCCTCAACGAGATATCTACAAAAATCGGTATCGAAACAGCAGTATGCAGTAAGTATCTTACATCCCTCATATCACTTGGAATTGTAAAAAAAGAAAGCCCTGTAATCGGGAAAAAAACAAAAAAGACCATTTACAGACTTGATGATAGCATGTTTCGTTTTTGGTACAGATTTGTACCGCAGAACGCTTCGCAAATCCAATCAGGTGCTGGTGAAAGGGTCTATCAAAATGTTGAACCGCATATTCCTGCTTTTATGGGTGAAGTTTTTGAAGAAATTTGTAAACAGTATCTTTGGCGTGAAAACCTTGAGGAACGGTTGCCTTTTTACTTCCGTGAAACGGGACGGTGGTGGGGAGCTAATCCTCTGACAAAAGCGGAGCAGGAGATTGATATCATCGCAGTTTGTGCGCAATCGTCAAAGGCGGTTTTTTGTGAATGTAAATGGACAAATGAAAAGGCAAACAGCCGCATTCTTGCTGAATTAATTGAAAAATCGAAGATTTTCGACTTCAAAGAGAAGTATTATTTTATCTTCTCAAAAAGCGGATTTGTAGGTAGCTTAGTTGCAGAAGCGAAAGAGCATGACAATATTCGGCTAGTATCGTTTGACAATATGTGTATATAAGGAGTAAAAACAGCACTGAGGTCACATATCGCCGCACTTGAAGAGATTTATATGCAGATATGAGGGGTGAGTACTATTTTGTCATAGTCTTTGCCTTTTCATACTCAGTTTTATACTCTGCAACTAGGTCTGTTTTTGTAATCTCTTGGTAAAATGAAAAGCAATGATAAAGACATAGGTATAATACACTAACAAATACAAGGAGTAGGATTATGCAACAGATAATTATTGACAGAGAGTTTAAGTTTCTTCTTCCTATGCTTGACGAAAAAGCATTTACTGACTTGGAGGCGGACATCCTGGAAAACGGAATTCGGGATTCCTTGGTATTGTGGGAAGGGATTTTGATTGATGGTTACAATCGATTCAATATCGCGCAAAAACATGACCTTCCGTTTAATACCGTAAGTATGGAGTTCAACTCTCGTGATGAGGTAGTAATTTGGATAATTAGAAATCAAATTGCGCGCAGAAATCTTACACCTTTTCAGCTACGGTATTTTCGTGGATTGCACTATCACGCTGACAGAAGAAACCAAGGTGACAATAGTCCAAATGCTTCAAACTCATCAAACCGCCAAAATGACGGTTTGATACCCACCGCAAAAAAGCTGTCGGAAAAGTACAAAGTTTCACCCAGAACCATTGAACGGGATTCAAGACTAGCCGATGCCCTTATTGTATTGGGCGAAGTATCCCCGGAAGCCAAGCTCAGTATCTTATCCGGTGAAACAAAAGTAACCAGAGCTGAGCTCGATGTGTTGCTCTCCGGTTCCGTTGAAACAGTCGCAGAAATGGCAGAAAGCATCGAAAGCGGAACATTTGCGGAGCGAAAAGCAGATAGTGCAAACGCTGACGAAAAGACACTGGACTCGGCATTTTGTAAAATATCTGACATCATAAAGCGAGAACTCAACGGGCTATCAAAGACTTATTCACCCACAGAAGTAAAAACAGCTCTGAGATCACATATTACCGCACTTGAAGAAATTTATATGCAGATGTGACGGAGTGTGCCGCAATCGGTTGACTGCGTCTATCGCATGTTGACGTTGTGCGCGTACAATGATATATTGCTGTTGTTATGAGCAATCTTCAACGATTACAGAGGGTTATTAGTATATGAAATTAATATCATGGAATGTTAACGGGTTGCGTGCGTGTTTGAAGAAAGGTTTTTTGGATTCTTTCTCGGAGATTGGAGCGGATATTTTTTGTGTGCAGGAAACAAAGATGGAGCAGGGGCAAGCGGAAATCGATTTAAGCGGAGCGCAGAAAACAGAGCAGTATCATGAATACTGGAACTCGGCAGATAAAAAAGGGTACTCAGGAACTGCAATATTTACTAAGTTGCGTCCGCTTGCAGTCTTTAATGGAATTGACATTGACGAACACGACCATGAAGGTCGCGTAATCACGTTAGATTTCGAGGCATTTTATTTAGTTAATGTATATACTCCAAATTCGCAAAGAGAGCTGGCACGTCTTGAATATCGCATGCGTTGGGAAGATGCTTTTCGTGAGTATGTATGCAGCCTCGACAGGACAAAACCTGTAATCATATGCGGTGACCTTAATTGTGCTCACAAGGAAATAGACATTAAAAATGCAAAGTCAAACGAACGAAACGCCGGCTTTACAATAGAAGAACGCGATAAAATGACACTCCTGCTGGAATCAGGGTTTACCGATTTCTTTAGAAGCTTAAATCCTGACAAAACAGACGCATATACATGGTGGTCATACATGCCGGGTGTGCGAGAAAAAAATGTCGGCTGGCGCATTGACTATTTCCTCGGCTCCGACCGTTTGACAGAGAAAGTAACAAATGCATTCATCCTGCCCGATGTTTACGGCAGCGACCACTGCCCCGTGGGATTGGAAATTGACATTTAGAGGACAGGAGCAGGACAGGGGGACAGGTTCATTGTCTTACGATGAATAGATTAATAACGAATGAAATTTTGTACTTTAACACTTGGTTGCAAAGTCAACCAATATGAAACACAAGCCATTGAAAGAATCCTCTGCGAGTTTGGACATACACTCGTCGATTTAGGCGATGGCTGCGATGTCTGTATTCTGAACACATGTGCGGTAACGGCAGAGAGCGTGAGGAAATCACGCCAAACGATACGCCGCATGAAAAAACTCGAACCCGATGCATTAATTACCGTCTGCGGGTGTTATTCGCATTTGGAGTCTGAGGAAGTTGCTGACCTTGGAGTGGATTTGATAGGTGGTGCAACGGATAGGTGTGAGTTTGCAAGGATGGTTGCAGGAACACAAGGGGACGGTTCATCTGGCTTATTCTGCTATCACCCTTTGGGTTCTGTAAGTGTCCAAAATCACCCACCATCTGTAGATGGCACCCTCTTTTCAAAGAGGACCGTAACACAGGGGGACGGTTCTCTTGTGTTATTTGGTGAACAGATGGACGAAAACAGCAACTCTTTCTCAAGAACACAAGAGAATCGTCCCCCTGGGTTTTTGCGTCCTCCTGTGTTCGAGGAACTCCCACCCGGCAACACTGCAAGCCGCACACGGGCACTTCTAAAAATACAAGACGGTTGCAACAACTTCTGCACTTACTGCATCGTCCCGTATATACGGGGACGTTCACGTTCCTTGCCGCTGAGCAAGGTGGCGGAATACGCAAAACTCTTGGAAGAGCAGGGGTATAAGGAGATAGTTGTTACAGGCATTGAGATATCATCCTATGGGATTGATTTGTTCAGCAAGACAGATGAACCGTCCCCCTGTCCTGAGGGTAATCACCCGCCGTCTACAGACGGCACCCTCTTTGAAAAGAGGGCTTATCTATCACTCATCACCGCAATAAGCACCATTCAAAACGCTGCTCCCAACGCCAGACTGCGCCTCGGGTCACTTAACCCGTCGTTACTAACCCCCGGCTTCTGCCGAGAGCTGTCTAAAATCCCGAACCTCTGCAACCACATCCACCTCTCATTGCAAAGCGGGTGTGACGAGACATTACTAAGAATGGGGCGAAAATATAACACAACTCAAGTGTTAGAAAGTATCGAGTCAATAACAAAACACTTCAACGATTGCAGTATTACAGCCGACCTCATAACAGGGATCCCCGGTGAAACCGATGAAGAGTTTAAGCAAACACTCAGCTTCATAGAAAAAGCAGCTTTCGCAGACATGCATATCTTCCCATACTCATTACGCCCCGGCACAAAAGCGGCGAAAATGCCGAATCAAGTAGAAAAGAACATTAGGAAAGAAAGAGCAAAAACCGCAACCGAAATCGCGGCGAATATGTCGAATGATTTTACACAAAAGCAACTCGGAAAGACAGTAGAGGTGCTATTCGAACAAGAAAAAAGCGGCTATTATTCAGGACACTCAACCAACTATCTTGAAATCAGTGTTAAAGAAAAAGTAGAAAGAAATTCCGTACAAAATGTACGGATTACAGAGATACAAAACGAAAGATTAATCGGTGAGATTAATTGAGATTCCTGATACCTCAGCAATTTGCTTATTCGACAATATATCGAGGTTCAAATAGTAAATATTCCGGGATGTATCGCATGAATACTATGCCACTGTCTCCATTTTTATCATTAGTTTTTGAGGAAGTTCATTTTTTTAAGAAAGTTATTAATTATCATTGTAAGAACTTCTCTTTTTTGGTAAAATTCTCGCGGTAGTGCTAAATACCCCATGAAAAATCAAAGTATCATTATGACACTTTGAAATTAGGAGGAATGATTCATGAATGAATCGATTGAAAACAGCAATCTCAGCACCGAACAGGACCTCTCTGAAATACTTCAGGTACGCAGAGACAAGCTGGCTAAACTGCAAGCTGAAAATCGCGACCCGTTTCATATAACGAAGTTTGTACGTGATGCTTTTTCGGCAGATATAACCGGCAACTTTGAGGAAATGGAGAACAAGGAAGTCTCTTTAGCCGGACGGGTGATGGCGAAACGCGAAATGGGCAAGGCTATTTTTCTGGATCTGCATGATGATAAAGGACGCATCCAGTTATATATAAAGTTAAATGATGTTGGCGCGCAGAGCTTTGAAGATATTAAAAAGGGCGACATCGGAGATATTATTGGTATTTCGGGAAAAGTCTTTAAAACCAGAAAGGGCGAAATATCAATTCATTGCAATTCATTCATTTTACTGGCAAAATCCCTTCGTCCGCTCCCGGAAAAGTATCACGGTCTGACAAATCAAGAGTTAAAGTACCGTCAAAGATACGTTGATTTAATAATGAACCCGGAAACGAGACGAACCTTTGAAGTAAGAAGCGCGTTTATTAAATTTGTCCGCAGATTCCTAGACGACAGAGGTTACATTGAAGTAGAAACTCCCGTGTTGAATTTAATTTCCGGCGGAACAACTGCAAGACCTTTCACAACACACCACAATACATTAAATCTCGATATGTATCTGCGAATAGCTACCGAACTTCACCTCAAACGCCTGATAGTCGGTGGAATTGAGAGGGTTTATGAAATCGGCCGCATTTTCAGAAACGAAGGAATGAGCACAAAGCACAACCCGGAATTTACAATGCTGGAGTTGTACGAGGCATATGCCGATTATAACGATATGATGGATTTATTCGAAGAATTACTCTCAAGTGCAGCGAAGAATATTTGCGGCTCTTTTGTAGTCGAGTGGAAAGGTGAAAAAGTCGATTTAACCCCCGGATGGCGTCGTATATCGATGTGTGATCTTGTAAAAGAGCACACAGGCTTGGATTTTGCATCAATGAGCAGTACAGAAGAAGCAGTAACAGCAGCGGCAAGTGTTGGTGTAAAAATGCCGGAAGGGAAAGAACCAACATGGGGAGATTTGTTATATGAGTGCTTTGACCGGCGCGTGGAAGATAAGCTGATACAGCCGGTTTTCGTGATTGACTATCCCGTTGAGGTTTCACCACTTGCAAAGAGAAAGCAATCAGATCCTAGGCTGACAGAACGATATGAACTCTTTATTTGCAGCAATGAAATGGGTAACGCCTTTAGCGAGCTGAATGACCCGATTGACCAAAAACAGAGATTTCAACGCCAGGTCGAACTGCGAAACGCAGGCGACCTTGAAGCAGCCATGATGGACGATGACTATATCAATGCATTAGAGTATGGGATGCCTCCAACCGGCGGTCTCGGAATCGGCATCGACCGCTGCGTCATGATGCTCACCGGCAGCACAACAATCAGAGACGTGATACTTTTCCCAACCATGAAACCTGAGTAGCGGAACAGGGGGACGGTTCACCTGTCCTGTGCGGCATACTCCAATATAAAATCCCTGTACATGACGCAAAAATCGTCAGTACAGGGAATTTTTTATCTTTATTACGTTCCCATACCTCTTCTAACCTTCTCCCCGTATGTTCTATCCATTTCACTGACAAACGCCAAAACTTTCGCAACCGCGTCATACATTTCCGGAGCTATTTCGTCTCCGACGCTTAACCTTGAAAGTAAGCCTGTCAAGCCCGGCTCCGGAATTACCGGCACACCGGACTCTCTTGCTACTTCAACGATTTTTTCCGCAACACGACCCTCTCCGAAAGCCGACAGTATCGGAACATCATTTTCACCGGGGTCATAGCTGAGAGCAGCAGCTTGAAATTTTTTATTTTCACCATTTGCCATGATTTTAAAACCCTATCCTATGTAAGTTTATCTGCAACGGGAATTGGAGTTGTTCAAGCGTGTACCATTTATTTCCTAAATCTTAAAATCAATTATACCCTGCTTCCCACCCATGTGTCTATCAAATGCTGAGAGAGCTGTTAAGGGGGTTGTTTCCTCTTTTGAGAATTTTATGTTTGTGCTCACAAGCTTAAAGCCTGCTTCATTCAGCATATTGTGAAGCAAGACAGTGTTTGCATTGAAGTGGTCTTTTTCTGATTCCCCGGGCACTTCCATTTGAATCGATACATCTTTGTTCTTTATATTTATTAATGCTTCCCAGTGACCCATAAACTCAAGATCTATTGCCATTAGTATATTTACGTTGTCGGGGTCGGCGCGTTTGCCGCCTTTTCTTTTAAATACATACAACTCTGCTGCTTTCTTTTCTTCGCCAAGCTGTACGGGAAGCTGCATGTAAACGAATTGTTCTATGCTGTTGAGTAATCTTACATGATCCATCAGTTTTTGTGTTTGCACAAGCATTTCCGCTCGTGCAGGCTGTGATGCGTTTGATACTGTTTCTTCAATCATTGCAAGCCTGGCATATAGTTCCTGTCTTGCATCTCTTAATCTTGCGCCTGCGTCTGTATCGTCTTTGCTGATTTTCGTAAAAAGCTTATCCAGTTGTGCCATAAGTGTTTCTTTAGTATTAGCTGTTTCCGGGTTTTCGCCTGCGACTCTTAGGAGCATTTCCGAAAAACGGTGTAATGCCGATTGCGGCGTGCCGCTGAATTCCGGTATATCTGAAAGCAGCTGTGCTACAACATTGCTCATTGTTTGTGTTGTCTGAGTGGCATTCGCGCTTTGTGAGACAGATGAACCGTCCCCCTGTCCCTGTACTGTTGCACCCTGTAAGACGGATGAACCGTCCCCCTGTCCCGGTGCTGTTGCACCCTGCAAGACAGATGAACCGTCCCCCTGTCCCGGTGCTGTTGCACCCTGCAAGACAGATGAACCGTCCCCCTGTCCCGGTGCTGTTGCACCCTGCAAGACAGATGAACCGTCCCCCTGTCCCGGTACTGTTGCACCCTGCAAGACAGATGAACCGTCCCCTTGTCCTGTTCCCTGTCCGGCCTCTTGGGCGGGGTTCTGAAAAAATTCTTGCGCATTTTCTGCATTTATTTGCATATTTGCATTTGGTTGTGTTATAATCGTTTGTGGCGATGATGCAGATACCTGTTCACTTTGTACGGGAGCTGCAAAAGCACCGGAAAAACTCTTTACAATCGTAGTCAAAAGCTCTGTCAAAGGTGCTGCATTTGCAATGTTTACCGTGAGTACCGGTGCAGTGTTCCCACCTCGAGTTTCAGAAGATGCATCCGCAGGAGCTGTTTGCTCACCCGCCAATGCCATCAAACGCGATATCATCGCATCTGTTTTATCACCGGTCGCAAAAGCCTCAAGAGCCGCTTTCATCAAGGCAGGATCACCCGTCAATTTATTGGCTGCAAGAAAAGCCGCCTCATCAAGACTAATATTTGGATTTTGCGTAATTATTTCCCGCATCATCCGGGCAGATTCTTCGGTAACCGGCATATTTAACTCTGAAAGCTTGCCCGCAAATGAAGCAAGGCTCTTATCGGTAAAGTCAGCAACAAGATTCTTTTGACCAAGAGATAAATCATCCTCGGCAGACTCTACGCCTTTATATGAAAGTGAAACCTGACCGCTGTCCCGACCCGTTACTTCAAGAAGAATTACATCACCGGGAGAAAGCTTGACATCAGCACCAAGTTTAGCACTAAAGCTTTGACCATTTTCCATTTTCAATGATAACGCGCCATTTTTATCGCTTGACATAACTTCGGCTCTGACAACATCACCCTTTTTCAGAGAGTCCGCTGCAGTGCCGGTTCCTACATTTATTTTAACTCCGCCTTGCCCAAGTACTTGCGACGCATCAATTCTCATATGCACTCCTTGCTGCCTTCCGGCTACCCCTTCTATAATAGAAGATTAAGGAAATAATACTACTACGTATTATCGACATTTACACAGACAGACTTAATAATATATTAAAAAGTCTATTATAACGTGAGGTGAAGTAATTAATGAGCGAATCTAATGAGAATATCTTAACAAAACATCTTGACGTTTTCAAAGAAATTGGTAATATAGGAGCAGGACATGCTGCATCCGCTTTGGCTGAGATATTAAACCGCAGGATAACCATGAGCGTACCTGAAGCTTCCGTTTTACCTTTCAGCGATATTGTAGATGTTTTGCAAGGTCCCGAGACACTCGTTGCAGGTGTGCTCATTGATATTTCCGGTGAGCTTAACGGTTATATTTTACTGCTACTCGACATGGACGATGCCATGGCAATGGTCTCTCAAGCACTTCAGCAGCCCCCACGCAGCACTTCTGACCCCGATTTTGAACTTGATGAGATGGAAAAGGACACACTCCTCGAAATTGCAAATATACTGGTCGGTTCATTTTTATCCGCGATATCCTCTTTTTCGGGGCTTGGGTCAATACCCGCTGTACCGCAGCTATCTGTCGATATGCTCGGAGCGATATTAAGCATAGCAATGATTGAATACGGCATGATCGGAGATTCGGCATTATTCCTAAAAACACAGTTCGGTGATCTCTCCGGCGATATAAATGGACATTTTTTCTTGATTCCTGACTATAATTCGTATAAGATGTTACTAAATGCATTAGGATTGGAAGGTTAGCGCAATATGGCAGTA
>WRDH01000042.1 GCA_009783555.1 Oscillospiraceae bacterium | reverse complement strand
CCCCATGGATGATTCTGAAGTCTGTTAACTGCTGCCTGACGTATACGGGGAAGTAAATCAAATCGTAGATGTTCATCCCTAATATAAGGATAAACCTTCTTTTCGGTATATATGTTTTGTTTGCGTATATACATTTGAGCGATTTGTCCTGTAGCTGTTACTTTTACATCAGAATCATTCACGCGGTCATAAGTCACCTTTTTATATCTATGCACTTCAGAACTCTGCGGGACGCGAATCCGGATTATCGTATGACCTTCATACTCAATAATTTCCGGAGACAAATAAACAGTTGGCGACAGAACATCCGGGTTGCTAATCATGCTAATGAAATTACTCACTAACTCCGGTGCTTTATTTTTTAACAAACCATGGATAATACCATCATCATCGACACCGAGGAAAATATCACCACCGAAACGGTTTAGAAATGAGCATACAGACTCATAAGTATCAGATTCGATACCTTTTGAGCACTTCTTGAACTCGACAGCGATAGTTTCACCGATTGCGAAAATTTGTTTTAGTCTACTTACATCCATGCATAACCGCCTCTTTGGTAATAGTAATTATGACTTTGCCTTGTTTCTTGATAAATATAATCAATCCCGGTTTCGGCAAATCCTGCCGCAATTGATGCTAATGCTTTTCCATAATCAGGACTTGATGATCTTTGAGTTGCTTCGTCAAGCAGTTTAAATGGTAGCTTTGCTAAGTTTGGATGTCCATTATTAATCATTTTCTTGGAAAATGCTGCCATACCATAAGCAATTATAACTGTTCCAAAACCTAAAAACCCAATTGTTACCATCATCTTTTCATTGTAACGCATTCAATTACTCCTTCTTTCTTCTCTGTTTGAGCACTTTTTAATTTTTATTATATCATATGTGTTTGAAAAGAAAGTACCCAAAAAGTATACAAAAAGTATATCAAATGTACATTACACCGCAACTGCATTTCTGTTTATCAGATCAATCACCGCCTGTATATCCACAAACATAACCTCGTCAAATATTTCACTCAAGCTGCCCATATCCGAGAATGGGCTTTCTTTTAAAACTGATATTTCTGTCATCATTCCATTTTTAACAATGTATCTCACTATTTGATTTACAAAATACATTTGACGGCTGTCTAGTCCGGCATCATTTAAGAATGAAGAAAAGGCCTCGTTTGCAGCTTTTGGACTCAAACCAATGATATTGCGGACAAGCTCGCCAAGCGGTTTATTGGTGTAATGCTCTTCATATTGCTCTCTTGTTCCGAGTTCATTCCATAGGATATGCTCTAATGCAGCAATATCATCTGATGTCATAGGAATATTGCTATAAAGCTTTGCAATTGCCGGGATATCCTTATGCTGCTTGATGAAATAACTAACCCTTTCCTTGTAGTTTGCAAGAGTATCACTTTCGAGTTGAGTTTCATTCCATTTAATAGATAGAATTTCGTCTGTGAAATTTGTATCGTATGTGCGTCTTTCTTCAAGCGGAATTGACTTAATAAGATTGCGAAATTTTATGCGGATTTCATCAAAATCTAACATTCCCGCTCGTTCTAAATAGTCACCATGTAAAATTTGCTCAATTAACTCTTTCTCCGCTAAAATATCCGGATTTATAGCAAAACGTGATAACTCTTCAGTTTTTCTGTAAAGATCATTCTTTGCTTTTTTAAATGGTTTGCTTGTAATCAAAGCAAGTATAATCTGATAGAGCAATACATCAAAGCGTATAGCAGCAGTATCATCTTTCGGTGGTAAAATGTATGGTATTACATGGTCAGCAACTTGCAACGTGTTCTCACGAGTTATCGCGGCAAAATCACTTTCTACTTGATAATTGTCAATTACCGCTAGATGTTGCTTGACAGCGTAATTATCTCGATTTAGCTTCCTTATCTCATATAGTATTTCATTAACAAGTTTTTCGCGAAAAGTTTTTAGTTCGTCTGTCTGGAAAGAGATATCTTGCAACCTGTATATTATTTCAAATTTTATATTAAACAGCCTTTTATGCAACGATATACTTGTTTCTGCTTCTTTCCCTCTTGGATTTACACGAAAGAATTCAAAGTTGTTGCCAAAATCAAATATATAGAATCGCGCCTTATCTTCACCGTCAATCAAGCCTAGGCATGTTCTTGTGCCTCGTCCTATCATCTGCCAAAATTTTGCTTGACTGAATACTCTTTTAAAAAACACTAGATTTAAAATTTCCGGCACATCAATGCCGGTGTCAAGCATGTCAACTGATATCGCAATTCTCGGGTTATCGTCTGGCTTGTAAAAATCTTCGATAATATCATCTGCATAATCTACCTGATAATCGATAACGCGGCAATAATGTGGAGGAAAACTAGGATATTCTTTGTTCCATATATCAAATATTTTTTCAGCATGTTTATGATTTTTTGCAAAAATGATAGTTTTTCCAATATTTGTTCCATAATCAATACGTTGTCCATTTTCCATTAGAAGATGCAAAGCTTTCTTAATTGTGTCATGGTTAAAAAGCCAATCATTTATCGCACTTGCGTCAATGGACTCGGGAATATCTCCATCTTCATCTGCGAAAGTATTTTCGTAGTCTTCCTTTTCATTTTCCGGTAACTTATTGTAATGAATACCTTCAAAGGGAAACTTTAATTCCGTTTCAATCGATACATAACTTACCAAATGCCCCTCGTCAACAGCTTCTTCCAGTTCATAGCCAAATGTAGGGTCGCCATCATCAAGGTCGAATATTTCGTAAGTATTTCTGTCAACATACTTAATAGGCGTTGCCGTTAAACCGACAAGCAATGCATCAAAATATGTAAAAATATCCTTGTGTTTATTATATATACTTCGATGAGCCTCATCAACAATGATTAAATCAAAATGTCCGGGCGAAAACAAGCGCCCGCCACTTTCAACACGTATATCATCAATACAATTACTCATTGTTTGGTAAGTGGAAAAAACTACACGGGCAGAAGCATTTTTCTTGTTTTCCACAAGGTTACACAATGAGAGATTTTGCATGTGGCTATAAAATTTGTTTTTTCCTTGCCGAACAAGGGCTTTACGATCAGCTAAAAAGAGTACGTTTTTTATCCATCCGTATCGCTCCAACACATCAACAAGGGATATGACTACTCTCGTCTTACCACTTCCTGTTGCCATGACAAGAAGTGCTTTGCGACGGTTATCCTGGTAAAAGGTATCACAAATTGCTTGAATAGCATTCTTTTGATAACTACGATCTGTTATTTCATCTTTAATTTGTACACCTATTAGAGATTTGCGAGACTTCATCAAGTTAAACTCTTTTTCAAGGTCACGCTTTGAGAACACCTCGGATACCTGCCGCTCAGGATAGTATTTATCATTCCACATACGAGTCTCATAACCATTTGTCATGAAGATAATGGGACGTCTTCCGAACTTATTTTCAAGAAAATCAGCATATAAAACCGCTTTCTGAC
Source organism: Oscillospiraceae bacterium (assembly GCA_009783555.1). Taxonomy (GTDB): domain Bacteria; phylum Bacillota; class Clostridia; order Oscillospirales; family Oscillospiraceae; genus WRMH01. The sequence goes on along the minus strand of WRDH01000042.1, from coordinate 20,773 downwards.
GACCTTTTACAACACTTACGCTAGTTCGCTTAGCTTCAATCACCGCAAGTGGTATTCCATCATCACCAAATAAAACATAATCGGCAGAGCCATCTCCGGATTTGTTTGGCATTTCTTCAATTGGATACTCATCCTTCCAATTCTCTCCACGCACCCATCCAGCATCTTCCAGCATTAAATCAATATATACTTCGCGTGTTTGAGCTTCAGTAAAGTCAATTGGTTTGACATTGTATCCTTTTTCTTCTTGTTTAATACGGTGTTTAGTCATGCTCTTACGGTTTGGCTTGTTTTCGTTAAGAAGATCTTCAAAATCAAGCTTTGTTTCCGCGTTCTTATACTGCTTTATATCTTCCGCAATAATCATTTCAGGTTTCTGTGATAATAAACCTCTATCAAAGTCTGCGTCGTAATATTCTGAGCCATAACAAAATCCGACAAATTTCAAAAAGCAATGTAAGTATTCCAACGCTAACAGAGCTCTATCTTTGTCGATTTCATATTGTCTATGAGCTGCGTTGTTGCCAATTTTCTTTATGCTTTCAATTTTCTTAAACAGTTCAGGCGGTATTAAGTTCCTAAAACAACTGTATGCCATCAGTGATTGTAGTTGCATATTATTAGATGCTTTGAGCGATTCATCAACGCTGTATATCCACTTTATCGCAAACTCCATTGCAGTACGACATCCTGTAGCTGAAAGGCGAGGACTAATAGGCAACACCAACTCAGCCTGCACTGCCGCATCGGCAAAACAAGCAAACTGCGGGTCATTTTTTAGAAAGTCAAAATTCGTCGGCATGGTGGGTTACCTCATGAAGAACTATTTTTGTGCATATTTCTTGATAATCTTCTCTGTTAATAAACCTTTTTCTTTACGTAACATTTCTGTGCAAACATCTGGCTTCATTTTACCTGTTGTTGATAATTCGTATATCTTAAGAAGAATCACTGTTTCTATTATCAACACTTCATCTTTAAATGCTTGATCAATCTGTGTTTGATGAATAGGTTCACGTTTATTAACAGGTGTATCTCTTAGAGGATTGATAATGAGCAATGCCTTTACATCCTTTTTAATCCCTTGTTCTTCCAGTTCTTCCATATATCCTATGCGATGCGTTCTCACCTGTGCAATATTTCTAGATTTTACATTAGATCCCAAACCCTTAATCTCACCAACGATATCAAAATCATCACTAACAAAAGCATTAAAATCATCTTTATTAATATCCACAAAGCTTGACAAATCAATATCAAGAACGTTTTCTAGTATTCTAAAAACCCCTTTCACCAATTGGTTTCCGGTGGTGAAGACAATTGATTTTAATTCCATATTGTTTGTGAGTCTTTCTTTCGCTGTAATAATTGCGATTTCTGCCGAGTTTATCAAACTTGTTTGCATTTCTATCTCATTATATAACTCTTTATCGTTTAAGATTTTATAGTCTAATAACCATTGTGGATACTCTTCCGCAACAGATATCAATCCAAATCTTTCTAGAGAAGTGAATAAATGTTCTTCGCTTTCTAATATATTCATTGTAGTAAGAAAAAGTTGATTATTCACCTTCTTTGATGTCACCTTTGCACTTCTTGATTTTGTTAAGGGGTTCTCTTCTTTATCAAAAATAAAAGAAGACGAATATTCCAATTTATCAATTTCTGTTGTGGTGGGTTCAAAAAGAATTAAATATATATCTGAAAGCACGTCCTTTGGAATTAACTGTGAAAAAATCTTATTCACAAAATCTAAGCAGTCTTTCAACTCTTTCTGTGACCAGTATTTATCAGTAGAATTAGATTTATTGTAAAGTAAAGTTATATTATCCGGAAAAATTATAATTATTTTGGAAATTTTAGATCTAGCGATTATCTGCTTTAAGCTAATTAAATCATTAACATCATCAATTGATGTTAATTGGTTGCCATTAAATTTCCATAAGTGTTTATCGCTCAAATCGATTATATTTATATCGTGTTCATCTAAAGATTTTGGCTCATTGATAGTAGATATTGTAAACTCTATTCTTTCGCTAAGAGATCCTATTTTACCACTATAATTGATTATTTGAACTTTCAAAATACCTCACCTCCAAAACACTTTTGCATCAACGATTTATACAGCAGTTCCAGTTTTTCCAATCCCTGTTGCAGTTCAAATTTAGATTTTTCGTTAGCTCGAACGAAATCGGCGAACTGGTGTTGTTGGTCGAGAGGCGGTAAAAAAATTGGTAATGCTGCAACTTGATTCATACTTATTCTGGAACGAGTTTGACCATGAATGCTTCCGCCCGCTATCGATAATACTGCTGGCTGATTAAGATATTCACACACAAAATGTGTGTTTGCAATGTTTTTATTCGGTTTATAGTGAACACAATCAGACTTATTTATAGCCTTTTCAATATAATCAGGCAAAATGCATGCTCTTAGATTCGGTTCTCCTAGTGTTCCGATTATAATATCATTCGGTAAACATGTATGTTTTTTTAACGTTTCATAATGTTCGACTGATATAAATGCTTTATCATTATCCATGAATTTGGAAACACCAATATTACCAAGCCGTATAACTCTAACACCAATGTCTTTGTAATGTTCGGTTTTTAAATTTGATCCAAATGGTCCATCACTAATTCGCATTGAAGATTCTCTTAAAGATATAACGTCCCAACCCATAGGGTTCGTCACAGGATCGCCGAACATCTCGATAAATTGCGATTTGGCAAGTAGATCAAGTTTTGCGATTTGCTCTTTGCGTTTTTCGATGAGAGTTCTTGCGCGGTCGAGGATGTCAGCGATTTTTTGTTGAACGAGGAGGGGTGGTAGGGGGAGGGATATAGATTGCAAATTTGTTCTACTGATTCTGCTTCGAGTACTCCCAACAATGAACTTTTCTATTTGCCAGAAATATTGTGGTGAGCAAAGAAAATGCAATAAATATCGGGAACAGCACTTTTCATCTAATGTTCTAATAATAGTGCAATCAACAGCTGTAATTAACTTTGTATCAAGTTTTGGTACAATACAAGCTCTCCCAATAGGGTCAGGTAAGCGGGATACTAAAACATCGCCGTCAAACACTTCAGTACATTTTAGTTTTACAAAGGTTTCTTCGGATATATATTTTGCTCTATCAGCTTTTTCAATATAATATCCTTTTCCGATATTACCAACTTGTAACAATCGAATGCCATCCGGTGATTGGTCTTTTGATTCTATCCAATTACCATCAGTCATCAGAGTAGCGATGCTTGATAATCGCACCATTTCCCATTTACTCATCCAACATTGCCTCCAACTCTTTGAGACCGGTTTGGATTTTTTGCTCCATTACATTGATTTCAGCAAGTATTTCTTTTGGGTGTGGGTAGGTTTCTTCAACATAGACGCTTTTTTTATATTTATTGATCGATAAATCATAAGCATTTCCTACGATTTCTTCTTTTGGTACAAGAAAGCTTTGTTCGGTGCGTTTGCGGTTTACTTCGTCTACAAGATTACCAAAACGTGCAATAATATCCGGAATATCGTTATTATCGAGTTGCGTGCGCTTGTCGTCAAGGCTATAACCATCTGACTTCATATCGTAGAACCAGACTTTGTCTGTTCCGCCTGCGCTTGTTTTTGTGAAGATTATTACGGCGGTAGAAACTCCGGCGTATGGCTTGAACACTCCTGATGGCATTGAGATTATTGCTTCCAGTCTATGATTTTCAATGATTTCTTTTCGTATATCGACATGTGCTTTGCTTGAGCCGAACAACACGCCATCGGGGACTATTGAGGCGCAATGTCCACCGTTTTTTAGCATACGCAGAAACAGAGCGAGAAATAATAGTTCAGTCTTTTTTGTTTTAACAAGACGGGTGAGGTCGGTTGAGACAATATCGTAATCAAGACTGCCTTTGAATGGTGGATTTGCTAAAATCTTAGTATATTTACTACTGTCTCTATTTTGGTCGGACAGGCTGTCGTTATAAACAATGTGCGGATTCTGTATACCGTGGGTCATCATATTCATTGCTCCAATACGGAGCATTGTTCTATCCATGTCGTAACCTGTGAACATCCTGTTGTCATAGTGGGCTTTTGCATCTTTGTTGTAGAAAATCTCGTCAAGATATTTTTCTTTTAAGTATTCGCCTGCCGAAACAAGAAATCCACCGGTTCCGCAAGAAGGGTCAACTATAACATCATGTGGTTGAAGGTCAAGAAGTTCAACCATCATGCGGATAATATGGCGAGGTGTGCGAAATTGTCCGTTTGTTCCTGCTGTTGTGAGTCGAGAGAGCATATATTCGTACAAATCACCGCGCACGTCTTTGCGGTCAGGTTGTTTTTCAATAAGAGCATAGATTTCATCAAGAGCGGTGATTATTTGCTCTAGCAGTCTTGGTGTCGGTATTTTGAATATTGCATCTTCCATATATTTTGCATATGTACTGCCGTTATCCGAGTGTAAGGTTTTTATAAACGGAAAAATTTCGCCTTGCATAATTTGGTACATAGTTTCAGCAGATTTATCTCTTAGTATTGACCATTTTAAATTCTCTTTATCGGAAAAAATGCTTGTATATGATTGCCCTAGCATTAAGTTGTCTTTTTTTCTTGTGTTATCCATTTCATCAAGGTCACGAATAAACATTAGATATGTGATTTGCTCAATAACATCGAGAGGATTTGTTAGTCCGCCCGTCCAAAACATCTCCCAAAGCTTATCTACTTTATTTTTCAACTCGCCTATAATCATGTAGTTACCTTCTCAATAAACATTCATTATATATTATGCTTGTAATTATAACCGTTTTCGGCATCTTTATCAATACAAGAATCGGCAAAGACGCTCTGCAGTTATAACTTTAGGAAGCGTACACTAAACCTTAATATGTCGTCATCATATTTTGTTAAGTGACAATCTTAAATGGGTCATACTCTCATCTTCCAGAACATCCGTGGATATTTGATGAGAGTAAGATGATATATCTCCAATTTCTAATGTAAATTCTTCAAACTTGTGATAATGAATCCCTTCATCTATAACTTCTTTCGGTATCCATGGGGTTTCTTCGTGTGGGATAACAATTCTATTAAGTTTTTTTCCAACAACAATTCTAAATTCTTGCTGATATTTAAGCGCTTCACTTTTATAGTGGAGTGCTGATGTCATCTTTTCTAGTAAGCGCTTATCTTGCGCAACACTTTTCCGACCATAAATAACCATCCCTATATCGTACGTGTAAGAACAATGAGCTTTGAATTGATTAATAAATGGCATCGTCTCGATAAGAGTTATATATCCTCCTTCTGGACAGAAATCTTGTACAACTCTTTTATCAATACTTATGGTGTTCCCTTCTATTTGGTGCAAATAAACTCCATACATGCAGTAAATAGGTAAATCAATTCCTATTCTTACAAAATCAAATACTAAACCTTCTCTTATATCTCCTTGCCCTTTGATTCCAGTTTGCTTTTCTATATTAATATATGCCTCAGCTGACTGCATGAACAATTGACCTTGCGAAATTAGCTTTTCTGCGTAAGTTCGTTCATTACCTTGAAATTTTATTAAGTATGGAATGTCCTTAATTATTTTCTCAATTGTCATAAGTATAATCTCCGCTGCTGACTTGTTTCATCAATCCATTTCATGAAATCGTTATGCGACAAATCACCCTCATTGCAGATTGCCCACTGCCGGGATTATCATCAGCGAGGATCTTATTGAGGGTGCTCTCAATAATAGATTGCCTATCAGTAATACACGAAATAAGGATGGATAGTAATTCCTGTTTTTCAACATTTGAATACTCGTTATTAAAATCAAGGACAAAAGGGGACGGGATAAAAGGGGACGGTACGATTTCGTCCCCTCTTGTCCTACTTCATCTCGCGCCAGGTTTTAGCGGCGTTGCTGACGTCTGCTTTTGATATCTTTTTGCCGTAATTGTAACGGGATACGATATATAGCTCGCGTAGTTTCTCTGCATCTTCGGCGGGAAAAAACGGGTTGTACTTGTGCAGTATGCTCATGCTTGTGTCCGTCCGGGAGGGCTGTGCTCCCCTTATGATGCCTTCTTTAAGATACTTGCGATAGTACCAGCGTACGGCAAGGCGCGGATCCCTCGGGCGGAAGATTCCGCTTCTTTTGCGGCTACGCCCCTGCTTTTGCAGCCGCTCATGCTTTTCTGTGTACACACTTACCCTATTTTCGATCCAGTTGTTCCCTAGAAGCCTGCGGAAAATACGGAATATTACAAGAACGACGATGCATATGGTTATGATGATCGGGATTGCGACCAGCCAACCCGCCATTTCCGGCAGCGTAGTGCCTTCCGCGATGAATTCACCCGGCATCTGGTTCGGCAGTTCCTCCGGCTCAAGCGTGCCCTCGAGCAAGCTGATTCCGAGTAGCCAGAAAAGTGCAGTCGCCATGCCTACGAGAAGCCTTGCAATGATGTGCTCGTATATAAATCCTATAGCACTAAGGATAAGCTGAGGTGCCTGAAGTATCGCAAACGCGACGCTCACAAGCAGCAGTGAAAGCAAAACAGCGATGTTCCGTCGAACCGTCAGTCTCCCATCATCGCGCAGTACCCGCATCAGGCATACCCCGGTCATGAGGTAAAGGATGGCATAGGGTATGGCTCCGGCTAATGCACCCTCTACCCTTACAAAGGCAAAAACGGGTATCATAAGCATGAATATCCTGCCCGTGAAGGAAAAATGCTTTTTGAAGTCCTCGCGGGTCGTATGTATCCTTCCGCTGAGCAGAGTGAATATCAGATATACCCATGCGGGCAGAAACTGCATAATCTGCCGGAATGAAATACCGAACGCGAACAGGGCACCGGGCAGAGCGCAGCATATGATGGAGCAAATAATGACGGCCTTGCTGTGCCGTGTCCGGGACGCAAAAAAGCTACCCTCCTGTGCTTCGGCTGTTCTTGTCAGCAGGATGAACGCGCAGGCGGAGATTGTCAATAGCGGCACTCCCCAAGCGGATGGGTGGTTTCCTGTGAACAGATATAAGAAGTACCCGCTCAGCGCGTAATAGAAGCTCAGGTCAAACAGGATTTTTAGTACTTCTTTCATGCCTTATTCTCCACACCGGCGGCAGAGGCTATCCTGATCTCATGGTCAGGGTAGTAATACTGCTCTGACCTGAGGATTAAAACCTCCTGCCCCGTGTTTTTACGAAGCCGGTCCGCCGCTTCTTCCCCGTTTTTATCGTTTTTGGGCAGTATTATTAAATATGAGGTGTCATGACTGCTTTCATGGCACATGGACTCCAGCAGACCCTCGAGCGAGCAGTTGGCATAGTTGGTGACCCTGCCAAGCGTTTCGAGCAGACTGCCTGTCCGACCGCTTGTGACCTCGCATTTCCAAACGCTTATTTCTTCCTTGCTCCTCAACCGCGAGTTTGTGAAAAACTTCACAAGGACACCTTTTTCTACAAGTGTTTCGCAAGTTGTCCGCGCGACCTCGCAGCACCTGTCAATCTCGTCATTATTGACATAGCTTATCCCCTCAACGCTCAAAACCACGCAGACACTGATCTGCCGGTTATACTCAAACTCCCGGACCATGAGCTGGCCCCGGTGTGCACTTTGCGGCCAATGAATCTCTTTCATCGGCTCCCTTCCTGTGTACTCCCTTGAGCCGATGGTGAGTATAGGGTCGCGTATCAAAATGCGCTTTGCCGCGATGTCCCCGCAAAAACTCCCCAGCGTGTCGGCAAGCCCCGAGTCAACGAGCCGTTTGGGGTAAACGACGATTTCCTGCCGGTAATGTACCTTTTTCGATAATTCACGAAAACCCAAAAAGTCGCCGAACTCAATAGAGTTCTCCCCTATCAGATGTACGCCGCGCTTTTCTATTGATACTTCATACATTAACTTTTTGCGTTGACGTCCTTTTACCATGCATATGATCTGCGCATGTAAGCCGTTGTCCCTGGTGCTGTATTTCATGCTATCCGGAAGCTGCGTCAACAGCGGGTAAACCACCCTTATCGCAAGGTACGAGATTGGCAGGCGGCTTTTGTTTGCTATAGTTGTCTGCACTTTGAATGGTGCTCCGGGTTCATTGCATTGCGGGGAAATGACGGTATCAATCTCCACCTTTTCCGGGTCGCGCTTTAGTGATGCTATTTCCAGTATGATGCCGAGAGCGATGATTATAAATAAAAGGGCTATCATACTCTCAGCCCTCGAGAGGAACGGGCGTGGCTTCGATTATTTCTTCAAGTAAACGCAGGTCCTCACCCGTATCTGTCATGCCGGACAGCGAGAGCCTGTGCGCGAGTACCCTCGGAGCAAGCCTTCTGATGTCTTCCGGCAGCACATAGCTGCGCCCTTCGAGTGCTGCCGCCGCTTGCGCGGCGCGGTATGCGGCGATCGCCCCCCGGGTCGACACCCCTATACGTATGCGGCTGTCGCTCCGTGTGCGTTCGACTATGTCCATCAGATATGCGACCACGTCTGCGCTGACTTCGACCTCCCGGCACATTTTCTTAAATCTCAGTATTTCTTCAATGGTTGTGCGCGGCTCGAGTTCGTTGACTATTTCGAGCGTGTCCCTGCCCGACAGGACAGATATTTCTTCAACTCTTGTCATGTAGCCGAGAGATATACGCATAAAGAACCTGTCTGTCTGTGCATCGGGCAGAGGGAATGTCCCGTGCGATTCCAACGGGTTTTGCGTCGCCATTATCATAAACGGTTCCGTCATCCGGTATGTTTCACCGTCTACAGTGATCTGCCGCTCAGCCATGGCTTCAAGCAAGCTTGATTGTGTGCGCGGCGTTGCCCGGTTGATTTCATCCGCCAGTATCATATTGGCAAACAGCGGGCCGGGGCGAAATTCGAATTCCCCTGTTTTCAGGTTGTAGAAATTGATCCCGGTCAGGTCGGACGGCAGAACGTCGGGTGTGAATTGCACCCTCTTGAAAGTACCTCCTATCGTTTTTGCGAAGGCGCGCAGCAGCATCGTTTTGCCGGTGCCGGGGATGTCTTCAATCAAGACGTGACCGGAGCACAAAAAACACACGACCACGTCGAATATCTCGTCTTCTTTGCCTACTATCACCTTGGAGCAGTTGTCAACGATCCCCGTGCGAAAGTCTTTCAGTGCTTGTAAATCCATACTTCATACCTCTATATTGTATATCTCACATGATTATACCAGTTGGCTGCGTCTGAGTAAAGCGCAAGCTAAACGGGGTATCTATGATGCAGTAGAGACAAATGAAGTAAAATATGTTAAAATCATTTCCGACAGAAAAGTAAACCATCACCACGCTATCTAAAACGGAGGTCTTAACGTGAACCATTTGCAACAGAAAATTATTAAGCTTAAAGAAGAAAAAAACGCTCTGATACTTGCTCATTATTATCAGACTATGGACATTCAGGAAATTGCCGACCATGTTTGCGATTCCTTTGCTATGGCACAGCTTGCACATACTGCGAAGCAGAAGCTGCTTGTTATCTGCGGAGTGCATTTTATGGCGGAGTCTGCGAAGATTCTCAATCCCGACAAAACTGTATTATTACCGGTACTTGATGCCGGATGCCCGATGGCTGACATGATTGTACCCGACGATGTTTTGGCCCTTCGCAAGCATTATCCTGAAGCCGCTGTTGTCTGTTATGTGAACTCATCGGCTGCCGTAAAAGCAGTCAGCGATATATGCTGTACATCTTCATCCGCCGAAAGAATTGTTCGGACATTACCCGAAAAGCAAATCATTTTCATACCCGACAGAAATCTTGGTGCATATATAGCAACAAAAGTTCCGGAAAAAGAATTCATTTTCCATCCCGGTTGGTGTCCCGTGCATGATTGTATTACAGTCCTTGACGTTCAAGCAGCAAGAGAAAAACACCCGGACGCAAAGTTTTTAGCGCATCCGGAATGTCAGGGTGTCGTTTTGAATTTTGCAGACTTCGTCGGCAGCACTGCCGAGATAATAGATTTTGCGTTAAAATCCGATTGCAGCGACTTCATCATCGGCACCGAATACGGCGTTACCGAGCATTTGGCAAAACTTGCCCCCTATAAAAACTTCTTCCCGCTTACAAGTACCTTTGAATGCGAGGATATGAAAAAAGTAAAACTCTCCGATGTATTGACTTCACTGGAAACAGGTCAGCACGAAATGAAACTGAGCACAGATGAAATTAACGCTGCAAGGAATAGTCTTGAGAGAATGGTGGGGGTATAAAACAGCTTACTTTGTTTCCAATTTGTTAACGTTTAAATTCTTGCAAACTCGATAAGATGATAATATAATACCATTTATTGCACCTTTGAAGATAATTTCATTTTTATCAAATAACATGAAATGGAGTTTGCGATGAAGTCTAAAACTTTGAATAACACGTATCTTTCCCTGCTTTGCTCCGAGCTGGCTATGCTGCTCGATGCAGGGCTTACACTCAGTGACAGCGTACAAGTCATTCAGGAAGACGAATCTGCTAAAGAGGCTAAAGTGATAATGCAGACTCTTTATGATTCCCTTATGCTTGGCAATCAGTTTCATACCGCGCTTAAGGAGGCTGCCGTTTTCCCGAAATATATGATACATATGGTGGAGGTCGGTGAGAGAACCGGGCGTCTTGTTCAGACGTTAAACGCTTTATCGGAATACTATGAGAGGCAGACCCGGTTGTCGGTCACAATCAAAAACTCGATTCTTTATCCTGCCGTTCTGCTGGTATTGATGATTGTTGTTGTTCTCATTCTCATCGTTCAGGTTCTTCCGATTTTTAATGATATTTTCGGCCGGCTGGGCACTCAAATGGATCCGTTCGCCATAAGGCTCATGCAGTTCGGCGGTTGGCTCGGCAATGCCGCTATCGGTATCGCTATAATAGTAAGTGCGGTTTTCATTCTCATTTTAATAATGTGGATTGTTCCGGTTTTCCGCAAAAGTATTGCACAAGCATTTGCAAATAAATTCGGCAGCCGGGGTGTTTTCGGTAAAATCGCTTCGTCACGTTTTGTTTTTGCAATGACTCTGGGTATGGCAAGCGGACTTGATACAACCGATTCAATCAGTATTGCATCAGCAGTCAGCGGCGGTTCAAAAGCTGTTGACGATATGCACAAAAAATGCGTTTCGATGCTTGAAGACGGCAAGACCCTTTCTGAGGCGTTGTGCGGTTCAGGTATTCTTTCCCTCCAGGACGGGAAAATGCTTTCTGTCGGCAGCGTTAGCGGTAAGTCCGACCTAGCAATGGCTGAAATAGCCCGCAGAAGCGACATAGATGTCCGCGACAGTATAGACCGCATAGTAGGCAGAGTAGAGCCGACACTGGTTATCTTGTCATCAGCAATTGTCGGTGTAATTTTGCTGTCAGTCATGCTGCCTCTAATGGGTATTATGACATCGCTCGGATAGAAAGGCGAAGGCTATGAAAAAGCAAAAAAGCATATATAAAAAGAGCGCTTTTGATTTTCTTCGAGCTGCCGTTCTTCCCCTTTTATTCACCGCTGTTATAATCGGGATGGTTATTTCCGGTTTACGTCAGACAGAGGTTGCGAGTAGTGCCGAAGGACTTCGTATTCTAGAGGACAGTTTGCGCCGTGCCGTTGTCATGAATTATGCCATTGAAGGCAGATACCCCGAAAGCATCGAGTACATAGAACGCACCTTTGGCATCCACATTGACAGAACACGTTTCGCAGTACACTACAGAATCTTCGCATCCAACATTCTCCCCGAAATAACAGTAGTACCATTGCAGTGACACCAAACGTAAAATCATCCTAAACCCCTAAATCCTATTTCAAGAGGTATTTATGAGCAAAGTTCATCGAAGCCGCAACATTGATACGATTTTCGTGCTGATTGTTTTCAGCATTTTTGCGATTTCCGTACTTATGGTCTTGATGCTTGGCGCAAGTATTTACCGTAATATCAACGATATTTCTCATGATGGTGAATTTGAGCATACGGCTTTATCTTATGTTTGGACTAAGGTTAAAAATTTCGATAACGCAGGAGGCATTCATCTCGGCGGTTTCCATGGCATTCCCGCTCTTTTTATCGACGAGTATATCGGCGGCACTCATTTCAGGACGGCTGTTTTCCACTATGAAGGATGGCTATGTGAGATATTCAGCGAGGCATCGCTTGAGTTCAGACCTGCAGACGGTGTCCGGGTTGTAAGGGTTGACGAGCTGTATTTTGAGCCATATATTCATGGTCTGATAAGGGCTTCAACCGGTGATAGAATGATACTTATATCGCCCCGAAGCGGCGTAGACTTTCAGTTGTCAGGCTGATAGACATATTGAGGTTACAAAATAGAAAGAGGATTTTGATTAATGACGCAGCGTTCTAAATCAACACTTTTCTTAATTGAGCAGCTTATTGTTATAGCTGTTTTTGCGATATGTGCAGCCGCGTGTATCAGTATATTAACCGCGGCATTCTTTAACGCTACCGATGCGCAGGCTGCCGGCAATGCCATTCTTAAAGCAGAAACCGCGGCAGAGCTTTATAAAGCCACCGGCGGTGATATTTATTTGATTGCGGAATTTCTTGGCGGGGTTGTTGAAACCGTCGAGAATAGTCATCCCGGTGCTGTTCATGCAGCAGTATATTACAATCAAGCATGGCAGATAAGCAACGAGGCAACTGCAGTCTTTGTTCTTCGTATTTATTCCACCGGAACGTCATATGCTTCGCATGGTATTAGACTGGAATCCGGCGGCATTACCGTTGGGAAAATCACAGGAGAACTATTTGTTGATTTTCCTTTGGCGGCACGCCAAACAATGGGAGCAGCGGGATAAATGCTTTGAAAAGCCAACTATGTTGGCTCTGAGAAAAGGAGGGTCATTGTTATGGGTAAAAGCGGAATTGGTGTAGGAAGTGCGTCTATTGTGCTTGTTTTTGCCGTTTTGTGCCTTACGGTTTTCTCTCTTATAACATATGTTGTTGCCGGTAATGACAGGTCTCTTGTCGATGCCAAAATCGGTCTTGTTTCAGGTTATTACGAAGCAGACGCGATGGCGGAGCAAATTTTACTAGAGCTTCTTGCCGCCGATGAAACCCCTCAGACCATTCAAGGCGTGAATATTTATACAAAGTGGGATGAAGAGCGCGGTGTTGAAACCACATACTTTTTCTGTGAGATATCAGCAATAAAGTCTTTGTACGTTCATTTGATTTTACGTGATGATTCATTTGATATTATAACATGGCGTATGTACGATACGGACGAATGGGAATTTGATAATTCCATTAATGTATGGACGGGGGAATAGATCTATTCTTTGCGCCGTCCCCCTCGCAGGGAATATGATGAGAGGAGTGGTTAAATGGGTACAGGTCGTGAGGATGTACAAAATTGGTTAAAGCTCGCAGTTGAAGAGGGCATTTCCGATATTTTTATCGGAGCCGGCCGGCAGATAACATTTAAGAAAAATGGTGTTCTGCTGTCCCAGGAGGGTGATTTCGTCAGACCGCAAGGCGCCCAGGAGCTTGTCACCAGCCTGTATGATCTGGCAGGAAGATCAATGGATAAATATCTTGAGAACGGCGATGATGATTTTCCCATTACTGTTCCCGGCATTGCCCGCTTCAGAGTCAATACATTCCGTCAGCGAAGTACGATGGCTGCGATTATAAGGGTTGTGTTGTTTAATATCCCCGATTATAAGGATTTGCAAATTCCGGATGAGGTTATGAGCCTTGCCAACGAACTCAACGGCCTTGCTCTTGTTACGGGACCGGCAGGCAGCGGTAAGTCAACAACACTGGCTTGTATAATCGATGCTATGAACCAAAGAAGAAACGCTCATATCATAACTCTTGAAGACCCGATTGAATTTTTGCACAAAGATAAGAAAAGCCTTGTCACTCAAAGGGAGATTATGACAGATACAAACTCCTATATGGATGCATTGCGCGCCAGTCTCAGGCAGGCTCCCGATGTTATTTTGCTCGGTGAGATGCGTGACCACGAAACGATTAAGACTGCGATTACCGCGGCGGAGACAGGGCATCTGGTAATTTCAACCCTTCACACAGTCGGCGCGGCAAATACAATTGACCGCGTTGTAGATATCTTCCCGCCCGCTCAGCAGCAGCAGGTACGCGTTCAGTTGTCTATGTCACTGCGAATGGTTGTCACTCAGCGTTTGCTGGTCAGTGTCACAGGCGAGACTGTTCCGGCATTTGAAATCATGCGTGTAAATAACGCAATAAGCAATATCATCCGCGAAGGCAAAACTCATCAAATAGACGGCGTCATCCAAACCTCTGCACAGGAAGGCATGATAGGCATGGATGCGTATATAATGAAGCTCTTACGCAGCGGCGTTATAACAAAGGAAACAGCCCTGCATAACGCCTCGAACCACGACTTGATGCAACGCCAGTTGAACGCTATGCATTAGGATATGGCAGGGTTACTCAACATTGCCGGGGCTTGGTAGATATATATCTGTCAAGCCCTTGATTAAACTAAAGAAATGAGATTTTTTTTGTGTACAACAACATCCTGGATACAATCGGCAATACTCCTATCGTCAAAATCAATCATTTGAATCAAAATCCTAATGTTAATCTTCTGGCAAAACTTGAGGGGTTTAATCCCACGGGCAGCATTAAGGACAGAATTGCTTTGAAGATGATTGAGCAGGCGGAGTTTGACGGCACTTTAACCAAAGGTAAGACCATCATTGAAGCTACTTCCGGAAATACCGGGATTGCTTTGGCTATGATTGGCAGGGTCAAGGGTTATGATGTAAGTATTGTTATGAGTGACGCGGTTTCTATTGAGCGGCGTAAGATGATTTTAGCTTTCGGCGCGGAGATAATTCTTACCGACGGCGAGTCAGGCACCGATGGTGCGATTATTAAGACAAACGAGTTGGTTAAGCAATTTCCGGACAAATATTACAATCCTGACCAATACTCCAATGAAACTAACAAACTGACACATTACTTCACTACTGCCGAAGAAATTTGGCGTCAGACCAATGGTAAAATAACGCATTTCGTTTCCGCAATTGGCACATCGGGCACAATAATGGGCGTCGGCATGGGGCTACGCAAGAAGAACAGCGAAATCAAGATTGTAGAGGCTCATCCGATAGAGGGGCACTATATTCAGGGGCTCAAAAGTATGAAGGAAGCGATTGTTCCGAGCTTGTACGACCCCGATAAAATCGATATCAGCATAAAGGTTGAAACAGAGGCTGCTTTTGAGATGTCCCGTCAAATCGTTGCTCAAGAAGCGATTTTTGTCGGCATGAGCAGCGGCGCAGCAATGCTCGCGGCTCTGGAGGTTTCAAAAAACCTCGACACGGGAACAGTCCTTGTGATGCTCCCGGACAGAGGCGAAAAATACTTGAGCACTCCCCTGTTCGGTGTATGATAATAGCAATTGCTATTGAACGGATAAACAACATGATTTTTGGCGGTATTCATAAACTAACATTATTAGATTATCCCGAACAAACAGCCTGTACCGTATATACAATAGGTTGCAATTTCCTTTGCCCTTTTTGTCAAAATGTATCTCTTATCGTAGAGGTTGAAGAGCAACAAAGTGATATCACTCAAGCGAATAGCAAGAAAACAATATGCGAAACAGAGGTTTTGGAGTTTTTAGAAACAAGACGAGGGTTGCTCGACGGAATCTGTATCGGCGGCGGCGAACCATTGTTGCACGAGGGACTTGAGAGCTTTATCGATAAGATAAAAGCACTTGGCTTCTTAGTGAAACTCGATACCAACGGGAGCTTCCCCGATAAATTGGAAAATCTTATTAAGAACGGGGAAATCGACTATGTGGCAATGGACATAAAAAACGCACCGGAAAAATACGCAAAAACCATTGGTATGGCTGAATACGATATCTCCCCTATTGAAAAGAGCATGAAAATTTTGCACGCAGGTGCGGTACCATATGAGTTTCGCACAACAGTCGTACATGAGTTTCACTCTTTGGATGACCTTCTATCAATCGCCCGATGGATTTCTTGGGCAGATAAATATTATCTGCAAAGCTTTATAAATTCAGATGGCGTTTTTCATAAAGGATTAACTGCTTATTCGGATACGGATATGCAGGTGTTTCTGGCAGAAGTAAAAAAAATATTGCCCTGCACCGAACTACGAGGGTGACAGTTAAGAGGGTATCCGAAAAACTTTTAATGGTTACAGTCGGCACACTAATTTTGCCAAACAATTCATGTTTTCACTATAGTGCAGTGCGATGGCTGTAAGCATTAAAAGTTTTTCGGATACCCTCTTAACTGTCACCTGCGAATGGCTTGTAATTTCAACGTTATTTGAACATAATTTAATATATATTGATATAATAAAAAAATAAAACACAATATATTGTATTTTAGGCTTGACATGTACCGCTTCAAGTGCTAGTATGAAAGTCCATCTGATAAAATCCATGGAAAGAAGGACTTTTCTATGTATAGTGTAATTAAACGCGATGGTACATCTGTTGAATTTGATCTGAGAAAGATCGGGGATGCCATAATAAAGGCATTTGAATCGCAAAACAAGCGATATCATCAGGAAACCATCGACTTTTTGGCTGTGATGGTAACTGCGGATTTTGAACCAAAGATTATCGACGATGCCATTTCGGTCGAAGAAATCCAAGACAGCGTCGAAGCAGTTCTCATCAAAGGCGGCTACGCAGATGTGGCGAAAGCGTATATACTATAGCGTGAAAAGCATGCGAAAATCAGAAATATGAAGTCTACCATACTGGACTTCAAAGAAACCGTTGACAGCTACGTCAACATCACCGACTGGCGCGTAAAAGAAAACTCCACAGTCACCTATTCCGTCGGCGGCTTAATTCTGAACAACTCCGGTGCAATCACCGCAAATTACTGGCTGAGCGAAGTTTATGACAAAGACATTGCGGAAGCGCACCGCAACGCAGACATACATTTGCACGACCTGTCCATGTTAACCGGATATTGCGCAGGATGGAGCCTGAAACAACTGATACAAGAAGGTCTCGGCGGCATATCCGGCAAAATCACATCAGCACCGGCTAAACATCTTCCCACATTGTGTAACCAAATGGTAAACTTCCTCGGCATTATGCAAAACGAATGGGCAGGAGCACAGGCATTTTCATCCTTTGACACATATCTTGCGCCATTTGTCAAAGCCGACAATCTTTCATATGACCAAGTCAAAAAATGCATAGAAAGCTTTATTTACGGAGTGAATACCCCGTCTCGCTGGGGTACGCAAGCTCCGTTTTCAAACATTACCCTCGACTGGGTAGTGCCGGGCGACCTTGCCGAACTACCCGCAATCGTTGCCGGAAAAGAGATGGACTTTAAATACAAAGACTGCAAGCCCGAAATGGATATGATAAACAAAGCCTTCCTTGAAATTATGCTCGACGGTGATGCAAATGGTCGAGGCTTCCAGTATCCGATTCCCACATACTCGATTACAAAGGACTTTGACTGGAGCGAAACCGAAAACAGCAGACTCCTGTTCGAAATGACCGCCAAATACGGCACTCCGTATTTCTCAAACTATGTAAACAGCGACATGGAGCCAAGCGATGTACGCAGTATGTGCTGCCGCTTGAGACTGGATTTGAGGGAGCTTCGTAACAGGTCGGGAGGTTATTTCGGCAGCGGCGAGAGCACGGGGTCAATTGGCGTTGTCACTATCAATATGCCCAGGATCGCATATCAATCCCGCAGCGAAGCGGAGTTTTATGTGCGTCTCAATAAAATGATGGATATTTCCGCAAGAAGCCTTAAAGCAAAACGCGACATAGTCGAGAAGCTTCTGGACGAAGGCCTGTATCCGTACACGAAACGTTATCTCGGCAGCTTCGACAACCATTTTTCAACAATCGGATTACTCGGCATGAACGAAGCCGCATTAAACGCAAGATGGTTGAAAACCGACTTAACCAGCCCGAAAGCACAACTGTTTGCGCAAAGAGTGCTCAACCACATGAGAAACAGGCTATCGGACTATCAGGAAAAGTACGGTGACCTGTACAATCTCGAAGCCAGCCCCGCCGAAAGCACAACCTACCGCCTCGCAAAACACGATGTCAAACGCTGGCCTGATATCATAACGGCAGCAAAGAATGAAAACGAAACACCATACTACACAAACTCATCACACCTTCCCGTCGGCTATACCGAAGATGTTTTTGAAGCTCTGACAATTCAGGACGAGTTGCAAACGCTATATACCTCGGGAACGGTTTTCCACGCATTCATCGGGGAAAAATTACCCTCGTGGAAATCAGCCGCCAATCTGGTGAGAAAAATCGCCAATAACTACAAAATGCCGTATTACACCCTGTCCCCGACTTACTCCATCTGCAAAAACCACGGCTACTTAACAGGCGAACAATACCATTGCGAAGACTGCGGCGAAACCACCGAAGTATACAGCCGCATAACAGGCTACTACCGCCCTGTACAAAACTGGAATGCAGGAAAAACACAAGAGTTCAAGGCACGCAAGGTTTATGACGTTGCCGGTGAAACGCCCGTTTCCAATAAACACAGTGCTGTTAAAGACGCAGACGCAGCGCCTGCATGCAAATACGAAGTTGCAGCAGCATCCGCTGCAGAAACAACAGTCGCAGCAGCGAAAACAGCAGCAGAAAAATCCAAATCCCCGGATTACAGCTTTATGCTTGTCACCTCGGAGCACTGCCCGAACTGCGTCACCGTTCAAACAGTTATGAACAACGCAAACATCCAATACAACATCGTCGATGTATCGGAATACCCGGAAGTCATCTCAAAATACTCCGTAAGAAGCGCACCAACCCTGATAGTACAAAACGGAGAAAGCTTCGACACCTACGCAAACGAATCAAACATTAGAGCATTCGTAACCTCACGTATGTGAGGGTACGCATTTGTAACCTCACGAATGTAAATTACAAGGGGACGGTTCGGACCGGATGAACCGTCCCCTTGTTTTTCTTGTTTTTACTTGATTATTGTGATAGAATTTTGAGAAAATAAATCGGGGGGATTATGAAGAAAACAAAACTATTAATTTTAATCATAATCATGCTTGGGATTCTTTACGGTTGTGCGGAAAAAGAACCCGATATTGTTGTAGGTGCAAAAGATTTTACCGAGCAATATATTTTAGGTAATATCCTCGTACTTCTCATAGAAGAACATACAGATTTAACTGTTGCGTATAAAAGCGATTTAGCGTCCGATGTGATTTTTTCGGGTATAAGAACCGGTGTTGTTGATTTGTATGTGGACTATACAGGAACGGTTTACGGAAGTTATTTAAGACTTTCAGAAACATTAAGCGGGGAAGAAATTTACGAAATAACCGTTCGCGAGCTTTATGAAAGATATAATTTGCGAATGCTTGATAAACTCGGCTTTAATAATACTTTCGCATTGGCGGTACGCTCAGACATTGCTTCGGAATATAATTTGCATACGCTTTCGGATTTGGCACGCGTTTCATCGAATTTTGCATTTGGGGGCAACTCGGAATTTTTATCAAGGTTCGATGGCTTGCCGAATTTGAAGAGACTATATAATATGAGTTTTGCGGAAGAAAAAATTATTAACGGGTTTGCCCGGTATAACGCAATAGCCGACAATGAAATTCAAGTCGTTGAAGCATTTTCCACAGACGGAATACTTTTGGATTTTGACCTTGTGGTTTTGGAAGATGATCTGGGATTTTTCTCTCCGTATCAAGCCGCAATCATCATTCGCAACGAAACCGTGGAAGCATACCCGGAACTAATAAACGTTCTTCAAATGCTTTCCGGTGTACTCACAGATGAGATTATGCGCGGCTTAAACTACAAGGTAGATATACTGGGTGAGCTTCCAAGAGATGTCGCGGAAGAATTTTTAAGAGAAAATAATTTCATCCGATAGTTCGGAGTAATTTTATGTATAGGGTTGATTAATTGATGAACCGGAATAAACTTGCTACTCGCTTTAACATTATTAATATATTTCTTATCGTTATAATTATGACGATAACTTTTTTGATTTGCGGTCGTATGATATATAATTTAATAGATAATGTAGCCAAAGATTATGTCCGTTTTTATACAACAGATTCAGTAGATAGATTAAGCACGCATTTATACAGGGAGATTTCTCTTGTACAGCATATTGCTCATTCTGATGAGGTCATTGAATGGTTTGCCGATGAAGAGAATTTAGATAAAAAAGCAGAAGCATTTCAAGTGTTGTCGGTGTTTGGCGATGTGCTGCTGATTGACGGTGTATATTTCGGTATACTAAGTTCATTAAACGAGTATTCATTTGACAGCGGCACAGCATTTGAGGATGTCGCTCCGATAGATGTTCTTGACCCTGAAAGCATTTACGACCAATGGTTTTTTGATGCCGTTTTTTCGATTTTTGACTATACATTAAATTTGGACGAATGCAAAGTTACGGGCACGAAACGCATTTGGATTAACCACAAAGTTATATATAACGGAAACACTGTAGGTATAATTTGCTCTGCGCTGCAATTTGATTATATGTTTGAAAACCTCTTCGGTTATTATGACGATCATCATGTCAGAGGGTTCGTTATCGACCACAGGGGAATTATTCAATTAGACAGTGCAAATCCCGAGCGTGCTTTTGCAACAAGTGAAGATCCTTCTGCGCGTGACGAAATACATATTCTTTCTATTGATTCCAACGAAGATTTTATACGTGCAATAAACCAGCATCTAAGAAACCCGCAAATATTTCATGGTCTTCGTAT
>WRDH01000041.1 GCA_009783555.1 Oscillospiraceae bacterium | reverse complement strand
TAATGTTTTGTCTTCGTACATTTTGAAACCTCTCTTTGAATAAATCGTGCCCTTTTGGGTCTGTATTTGCGTTCAGCTCTTACACTGATTATCGCCATGATTTGCCGGTATTACCGTTTGCGTGAAGAATCTGAGAAAGTTTTTTCCTGATTCGTTGCACAGCATTATCTATTGATTTGTCCGGTTTTCCCAATTTTGTTGCCATGTCCTTATATGTCGTGCCTTCTAAAAATAACTCCAGAACGCTTGACTCGAATTTAGATAATGCACCGTACAGAAGTTTTTCAACCTCACCGGCTTGCTCTCGTGCTATTATAAAATCCTCAGGAACACGCGGATGGTACGTACTTGGGGCATTGCTTTCTTCAAGTTGAGAAGATTCCAATGATATATAGCTGTTGAGAGGGGTATGTTTATTACCGGATGCTGACTTTATTGCACTATAGACTCGTCTTCGGATGCAAAACTCGGCATATGTTGAGAATTTTGCGCCTTTATCCGGATCGTAGGTTCTGATTGCGGATAGCAGACCGAGCATCCCTTCTTGAATTAAATCTTCGCTGTCGCCGCCTGCGAGAAAGTATGGACGCGCACAAGCTCTTACCAGCCAGGCGTACTCGGACACAAGAGATTCTTCGGAAGCGGAGTTATTAACGCTTGCTCTTTTTGTTACCGGATTGCTCTTAATATTCTCAAAACCGTTCATTGCACATGACAGTATATTTGCTACAGCTTGCAAAGTCAAGTTATTTAGATAAAAAAGTGAAGATATGTATAAAAAATGAGTGTTATTGATGCAAAAAATATCAAAATTAACATCTTTTTACGTTATTTTATGACGACCAATCGTGTACAAAATTTTTATGTTAACGAATAATTACTCACAATGTACCTAAAAGGTCTAAAATACCTTGAGCAATTTTCATGGATAATTCTTCGGTTTCTGCTTCGACAAGAACCCTTATTATTGGTTCCGTTCCAGATGGTCTGATATTTATACGCCCCTTACCTTTAAGTTCCTCTTCCAATCTCTTTACCTCATCAGCCAACTTCGGGTGCGATAACAATCTGTCGCGCTGCTCTGCACCTCCCGTAAGACTAAAGCTTGGCATAACTTGAGGCAATCTCGGTATATCACCAACAAGCTTGGAAACTGTTTTTCCCGATGCAGCAAGCACGTTAAGAAACTTTATTGCTGTTAGTTGACCGTCGCCGCATGAGAGGTGATCGGTGAATATGATATGCCCCGAGGACTCACCACCCAGATTGCAATTTAATTTATGCATGAGCTCCAAAACATTCCAATCTCCGACATCCGACCTATGGAATGTGAACCCGTTTTCACGCGCAAAGATATCCATTCCTGCGTTTGATACAATAGTTCCGACAAAAGCACTGCCTTTTAATGTACCCTCCGCTTTCATTTCACGTGCCATAACCGCAATTATCATATCACCATCGACAACATTTCCTTTTTCGTCCACAATAAGGCATCTGTCGGCATCACCGTCAAATGCTATTCCAATACTGAATCTTCCGGTTTTCATCATATCCTTAAGATAATTAAGGTGAGTAGAGCCACATTCAACATTTATGTTTATGCCATCAGGCTCGTCTGCTATTATTTCAAACTCCGCATGAAGCTGCCGGAACAGCAAACGCGCGGTTTCTGAAGAGGCACCGTTTGCACAGTCAATGGCAATCCTTCCGTTATATCTCCCGACATTTGATATTGACGCAATGTATTTAACATACTCGCTGGTCCACTGACCGTGGTCGTGCGTTATTCTGCCTATATCACTGCCAACCATTTTATAGACCTTGGAGTCATCGTCTATTAGAAATTCAATATATTCCTCAAATGTTTCCCCAAGCTTTGAGCCGCCGCTGCCGAAAAATTTTATTCCGTTATGCTCGTATGTATTGTGAGATGCGGAAATTACGATTCCCATGTCAGAATCTGTTTTTGTAGTAAGATATGCAACGGCCGGAGTCGGTAGAACTCCCAACAGCGTAACATCCACTCCCGCGGAACAAAGCCCCGCCGCAAGCGCGGATTCAAGCATATCACAAGATATACGGGTATCACGTCCGATAAGGACTCTCGGACGATAATCAGATTCCGGCGGTTTCTCCTGAGTTCCCGCCTGAATCAAAACAGTCGCAACGGCTCTCCCTGCTTTAATAGCAAGCTCGGCATCAAGTGCTTCACCGGCAACACCACGAATACCATCAGTTCCAAAATATTTACCCACTTTTATCAGCTCCTTTTGTTAAGTTGAACGTTGAAAGCTAAAATGTCAATTGCTCATTTCCCGGATGCATCAACCCCAAGTGCTCGTAAGCGCGTCTTGTTACGCAACGTCCCCTTGGGGTTCTTGTTAAGAATCCTTGCTGCATTAAGAATGGTTCGTAGACATCTTCTATTGTGATTGCTTCTTCATTTATTGTTGCGGCTATTGTTTCGAGCCCTACCGGACCTCCGCCGTAGTTTTCCACTATACTGCTCAGCAAGCGTCTGTCTATGGAATCCAGACCGATAGCATCTATTTCAAGGCGCGTAAGAGCATCGTCTGCTACCTCATAAGTTATTACCCCGTCTGCTGTGACTTCAGCGAAGTCGCGGACACGTCTCAGCAAACGGTTTGAAATCCTCGGTGTACCACGGCTTCGCAGTGCTATTTCCTGTGCACCGTCAGTCTCTATAGGTATAGAAAGAATATTTGCAGAGCGTTCTACAATAATCTTGAGTTCTTCCATTGTGTACATTTCAAGCTTTAAGTCGATTCCGAATCTGTCCCGTAAGGGGGATGAGAGCTGTCCGGAGCGTGTTGTCGCACCGACGAGTGTAAAGTTTTTGAGTTCAAGACAGATAGAAGTTGCAGCAGGACCCTGTCCAATGATTATATCAATTTGTTTATCTTCCATCGCCGGATAGAGGATTTCTTCGACAGCACGATTTATTCTGTGTATTTCGTCGATGAACAAAACATCGTTTTCGTTCAGGTTTGTAAGCAGTGCTGCAAGGTCTTTCGGTTTCTCAATTGCAGGACCCGATGTTTTTCGCAGAGCTGCACCCATTTCGTTGGCAATTATTGCGGCAAGCGTTGTCTTTCCGAGACCGGGCGGTCCATGCAAAAGTACATGGTCGAGCGGTTCATTACGGCGTCTTGCACCTTCTAAGAATATCGAGAGATTCCCCTTGGCTTTCTCCTGCCCGACATACTGCTCAAGCGTCTGCGGGCGCAACCGAATTTCGCTCGCATCCTCACTCAAATAACTCGCCGATAGCAAAACAGCTTCCGACTCCTCATCAGGAAAAATCTCATCACTAAAGTTTATACTCATATAATTATCTTTCTTATTTGGTGTGCAACGGAAATTGAAGTTATAATTTTGCAATTCCTACCGCCAGAGTGTACATCGTGTACACTACTGACGGACGCTCCACCGTCCATGGATTACGCTTGACGGAATTGAAAATTATAACTTCAATCCCCGTTGTTCAAGCTTTCTATAATCTTCTATTTCAAAAATCCTTGTAGTATCGTCTCTTCTGCTTCTTGCTCTGTCAGTCCTAAGCACATCAGCTTAGTCAACTGCTCGGAAGCTATCCGACCAATCGCTGCTTCGTGTACAAGCTGTGCGCCTTCGTTGAGGGCGGAGATTTCGGGTATTGCGGATACTTGGGCGTTGTGCATTATTATTGAGTCACATTGAATGTGACCTCTGCATTCGCAATGTCCGCGCATGTTGAGGTGGAATACTTGCTTTGAATTGTCTTTAGCGACTGAGCGGGAAATAACCTGCGCGGTTGAGCCGTCACCGAGTAGCTCCACTGTGATTATTGATTCGGCAGTTTGGTCGAAATATGTCAGCAAACGTTCTGACACAATAAGCCGCGCGTTTTTATGAAGCCGGACAATAGTATCGCGCCTGGTTGAATCGACACCTTCAATTTGAACAAGTTCAAGCTCTGCGGTACCGTCCTCTTCTATTTCAATTATTGTAGTCGGGTTCAAAACACGTTTACCGCCGCCGCTTCCGTCGCCAAAGTGCTTTTCAATGTATTTGACTTTTGCGCCGCGCCTTATAAAAAACTCATGCACACCATCATGTCCCGAATCTTCGTTTGTTGAATTATGAATACCACACCCTGCAACAATCACGACATTGGAGTATTCACCAATTTCAAAGGTGTTGTAAACAAGGTCTTCCATACTCTCGGACAAGATGACCGGAATATGCACGCTTTCATTTTTAGTATTAGGTTTAATGGTGATGTTAATTCCGGGTTTATCTTCCTTTGTTTGTATATCGATATTTGCGGTAGTATTTCGGGAATGTTTTTCACCGTTTTTACGAATATTATAAGCTCCTTGCGGAATCTCATGCAAATCCGCAACTTCTTTTAACAGTCTTTTATCTATTGTGTTGAGCATTTCTTATCTCCTAACAAAACTATTCATGGTCAATTACATTTCCTTGCCCCATTCGCGCACGAAGGGGGTGGCTCCGCAGAGCCGGGGGTTGTCTTTTTGGTTATATGGTCTTTACTTCCTTACAAAACAATTTGAGCAGTAACGCCCCGGTTCTGTAAAATAGTCAATTTCACCGAGAATTTTGTCCGGTCCGGTTACGTCTGTGATTTTTCCTCCGCATATTAATATAACCTCATCAGCAAGGCGTAAAATACGCTCTTGATGCGAAATGATTACGATTGTTGTATTACTTACTTCGTTGAGCGTTTTAAACGTTTCGGTCAATCGCTGGAAGCTCCATAGATCAATGCCTGCTTCCGGTTCATCAAACAATGCAACCTTAAGCTCCCTTGCTAAAATAGTTGCGATTTCCACGCGCTTTAGCTCACCGCCCGAAAAACTTGCATTCAGCTCGCGGTCAATATAGTCTTGAGCGCATAACCCTACATCGGCAAGCAATGAGTAAGCCTTATCTTCATCATTATTTCCTGAAGCAATCGTCAATAAATCTCGCACATGAAGCCCTTTAAATCGAGGAGGAGCTTGAAAAGCATATCCGATACCTTTTTGCGCCCGCCCTGTAATGGTCAATTTCGTTATATCCTCTCCATCGAGCGAAATATAGCCGTTCGAAATAGGATAAATACCCATAATTGCTTTTGCAAGCGAAGTCTTACCTCCACCATTAGGTCCGGTAACAACATAAATTTTCTTATCTTCAAGTGTCAAGTTGACATCGTTTACTATCTCAATATCATCATTTAAGCCCGATACAGAAACGTTTTTTAACTCAAGCATTTACAAAACCAAACCTTTCTCATTGCAATTTACACGCAACTAAGAGTATAATAAGCAGGTAAAAAAGTCAAGGAGTTTGAACTTTGATTGTACTTGGAATCGACCCCGGTGTAGCGACTGTAGGGTTTGGAATAATAAGCGAAACAGGGGGTATCCCAAAGCCGATGAGGTATGGAGTTATCTCCACACCTGCGGGAATGCGGCTGGCACTGAGGCTTAAGCAAATCAATACGGACGTTTCGGAGTTGATAAAGACTTTTAAACCCGATGCTATTGCAGTTGAGGAGTTGTTTTTTAACACTAACCAAAAGACCGCCGTATCTGTTGCGCACGGGCGGGCAGCGGTTATACTGGCAGGAGAAGAACATGGGATACCAATGTTTGAATACACTCCGTTACAAGTAAAAAAAGCCGTTGCAGGATACGGACGCGCAACAAAAAACCAGGTAATGGAAATGGTAAAAAGCCTGCTGTCGATGGAAAAAATCCCAAAGCCTGATGATGCCGCCGATGCACTCGCTATCGCAATATGCCACGCACGGTTTGCAAACTCACTACTAACAAATCAAGGAGAAAATATATGTTCTACTATTTAGAAGGCAATGTAACAGTCATAGCACAAAATCTTGCAGTTGTTGATATTGGCGGAGTCGGGTATGCTTGCATGACCACCCTCAATACGTTATCTCACCTGGAAATAGGTAAAAAGGCAAAGCTGTATACATATTGCAATGTAAAAGAAGAGTTATTTGATATATACGGTTTTTTTAATACAAGCGAGAAGCGTGCTTTTGAACAACTTTTGAGCGTATCCGGCGTAGGACCGAAGGCAGCACTTTCCATACTGTCATCTGCTTCACCCGAAACACTTGCACTTGCAATAATAGGTGATGATGAAACCGCTCTCACCGTTGCACCGGGAATAGGAAAAAAACTGGCTCAACGCATTATACTGGAACTAAAAGACAAAGTGAGCAAGGAAATGCCCACTCTCAAAGCATCAGGATATGTGCCGTCAAGCAATGAAGCAGGGCTTGCAGGTACAAAACAACGAGATGCAGCCGCCGCACTGACAGTTCTGGGCTACAGCCAGGGAGAAATATCCGCAGCAATGCGCAGCCTGGATATAGAAGAATTGTCTGTTGAGGAGATAATACGGGAAGTACTGAAAAGCAGCGTGAAGTAGATATTGTACAGTGGGATATTTAATACTCGTCATTCTGCGCGTTAGTCGCAGAATCTATTGCTGTGTGTAGATGATTTATTGGATATATAGCATAATTGCGACATGGATTCTGCGACTTCGCGCAGAATGACGGGCTTGTTTTGCTATCTTCCACTCCAAGCATTCACTCACCCTTTACTTCCCTGATAATATCATCGACACTGTAAATCTGCACCTCGTCACCGTGTTCTTCTACATATTTCTTATATAGACGATCATCTCTTGCCTTTATAAGGTTTTTAAGGGAGTTTTTGCCGTGCCTTAAACCAAAACGGATTAAATTCACTATATAAATCACCGCGCAAACTATGGGAAATGTGATAAGCACCAGAGAAAGAACCAACAGCAAAGCAAGCCAGTCTTCAACAAAACGAGCGGCATTCTCCCAATAAGGAAGTGCAATAGAATCCGTGTGCATACTGCGCTCACCAAAAGACCGGATGTTTAAAAATGTATTAAGAAGAGAAAAACGGTTGCTGTTTTCTATAATAAGGATATTTGACTCCGTAATAGCATCAGTTAACGTTCCCCGGGCAAAACCGGTTACGGGATCGGGCATTACAATTTCATAACTCGTAATAACAGCCGCTTCTTCACTGAGTACCATAAGTGCTTCAAACGACATAAACAAACCTTCGCCATATGTATAGGCTCTTGAGTTTGCTAAGTCAGTTTCACGGGAGATGACACCCGCAACTAAAAAGGGTCTGCTATTTATAACAACTTCAAAGCCTTCAACTCTTGTAGCACCAAAAAGCCTCCAGGCAAGCTCTTCGTCCAGAACAACACGGTCTCGCATAACATCCTCCGGCGACAAATAGCTGCCGCTTACAAGACGAAACGGATGAAACAGGAAAAAGTCACCACCGACAGCAATAGCCTTGACCGACACAGGATTTTGCAATCGCGAACTGATAACAGAAACTGTCCCCGTCCCCGACCACGCATCGGCATAAAGCCTATTGTCCGGAGAAGACTCAAGAGAAGCAGCGATAAGCTCCTGCTCTATAGAACCTCTTAACTGACGAATACTCTCTAAATCGAACGAAGTATCATCGGGGAAAAAAGCAGAAAGCTGTGCAAACCGTTCTCCGCTCTGCCCCCTCCACGCATCAGCAGCCTGCTGACTATAAAGAGGCTCCCTGATAGAAGAAGAAACACCAAGACAAATAAAGAACCCGATAAGACACAAAACATTAACAGCGATTAATATTATTCGTTTTATCACAAGATATCTCCTTAAAAATGACAAATGACAAATTATAGATTTTGCTTACATGACTTTATTATGGAGATTAATAATTTACTAATTTCTGTACAGTTACTGTATATACTTTTGTAAGACCTTTCATCTATATAGTTTGTTTCGTACAGAAGTTCCAACCAATACTCTGTTTCTGCTGCTTCCTTTAGTGCTATGTTCATTTTTGAAATGAAATCTTTTTTACTTTGTCCTTGATGTGCTTCGCGAATGTTAGCACCGATACTTGTTCCACTTCTTAAAACTTGCTTAGAGAGAATAAACTCTCTTTTGTTATTTCTTAAATACTGATATAATCTTATTATCCTAATAGCAAATAACTTACTTTTATCAACAATTACATTATTTGTCATTTGTTATTTGTCCTTTGTCATTTGATTACGGATTATCCGTCAACCTTACTTGGTCGCCGGGGTTTATGGGCCTTGAGGAGTGGGTTATTACGAAATCTCCCCAGCTTGACAGCCCACCCGAAACTGCAGTATGCGTATCATCTCTTGCCAGAATATTTACATCCACTCTTTGAGCTACGAAACGATTGCCGAGCGGACTGCTTCTTGATTCAAGCAACAGCACAAAATCACCATTGGAATCAGACCTTACTGCAGTGTTTGGTACTACTATATTATAGTTTTCACTTCTTTGATTTAAAACTAAGTTGAGTTGAGTGCCACCCTCGGCACCGGTGACCGAAAACACCAGGATTCTGCCTGTTGCCGGATTTTGCGGATTATTTCTAATGCTTACCAGAGTAGCTCGAATCTCTTCAGCACCCCACCAGCCCCACCAATCAACTTCTGCCTGATCACCGACACTGACCCTTCTCGCCTGATCTGCAGTCACTTCAAAGCTGAGCGAATACCCTCTGTCACTATTTTCGATTGTCATGAGCACATCGTCTGCAATAGCCTGATCACCCGGAGAAATAGGCCTTGTCGTGATTGTACCGCCGACAAGAGCTTTTAACTCGGAACTGCCATCGCCTTTTTCAAGTTCTGCAATTTCATCTTTTTTCTCTTGTATCTCACGTCTGAGCTCTCTTAGATTTATTGCTTCAAGAGAATTATCTATATTGATTCCACCTTGCGTAAGAGACAGATCGGCAATCAATTGGTCAAGAGTCTGCTGGCATTGCCTAACAAAATTATTTGCGGCGTTCCATTCGTCTCTGTAACCAACTTGAGTGTTTAACTCCGTCTGATGCTGTTCAACAGTCGCCTGTGCAATAGAAAATGCTAATTGTGCGTTATCAACCGGGACTTTAGCTATATCATATGCTGCTCGCGCATCATCAACAGATCCCCATGCCGTATCTCTGGCAGCTTCTGCAGCATTTAGTGCCAGCCGTGCGTTATCTAAATCAGTACCGGTGATACCATCTAATAAAAGTTCTGTGAGCCAACGCCTTGCCTCAGCAACATCTGCTTCTCTTTCAGCTAAGACTGTCATTGCAGCATCAAGTGTGATTTGCGGTTGAATTAGCCCGGCTTGTGCCTGATTTAGCGCACTCTGTGCCTGCCTTAGCGCACTATTCGCCTGATTTAGCGCATCCTGTGCCTGACTAATTGCAGCTTCACTGTATGGTACGCGGTCACGCGCTCTCTGTGCTTCGGTAAGCTCATTGCGCGCTTGCTGGATTGCGCGGTTGGCGTTTGTCAAAGTCCCGTCAGGTCTGCTCATTTCCAGGAGCATTCTTTCAAGCTGGAGCTCCAGTTCGTGTAGAGCATCCTGAGCAGCTTGCAGTTCATCGCTGACATCGCCGGAAAAGACAATCAGCACATCACCAATGTCTACAACATCACCTACGCGGACGGGAACTTCAAGAACCTGCCTTGTCCGGTCTGTCTTAACCTCAAAAATCTCATTCGCCGCAACGGTACCGGAGCCTCGTATCCTTGCGGTGATAGTCCCCGAGCTTGCGTATTGTGTTGCAACCTCCGGCAGCGAGCGATTCATAATTGTGTTAGAGAAAAAAGTCAAAACCAGCATAACAGCAAGAAAAATAATAGCTGCATTCTTAACCCAACCTCTTTTTTTAACTTCCATATGCTTCATAAAACAACCCCCGGCGCTTTGCGCCACCCCCTTCCGCGGAAGGGGGCTTTATTTGTTAATTTACCCCTTAACCGACCCTGAGTGAGTAATCCCCTCGACCAGGGCTTCCTCGCCGTGGAGGAATAGTAGTAGCGGGGGAATCATGTATATAACAGCTACTGCGAATGCTACGCCTGCTTCGCCTGAGTTGATTGTTGATAAGAAAACCGAAAGCGGTTGCATGTCTGCGTTATCGAGCAAAATAATCGGCAGTTCAACCATATTCCAATAATCGATAAAGACAAGGATCGCTATTGAATAAAGCGCGCTTCTGCACTGCGGTATGCAGACTCTTGTAAAAATCTGCCACTCATTTGCTCCGTCGAGCTTTGCGGCTTCAATTAAAACCGATGGAATGCGGCGCATAAATTTTGTCAGAAGGAAAACCGAAAAAGGCGCAAATGCACCGGGGAATATAACAGCCCACCGGGTACCCAGGATATCAAGCCAGTCCGCAACCAGATAGTTTGGCACAATAGTCACCTGATACGGCATAAGCATAAGAACAATGTAGAAGAAAAACAGAAAGTTCTTAAGCCTCCCTTGATATCTCGTGAAGCTGTATGCTGCAAATGAAGCTATACCTACTTGCAAAACTACGATCGGGATAACGAGAATAACCGAATTCCAAAACTTTAAAATATATTCAGGACTCCTGAAAAGAACTGTAATATACTGGGAAAAGCTTACTCTGTCCGGTATGAACTTTAGTGTTACGCTGTCGGAAACATAGGTGCCGACACCCGGTCTGGTACTTTCAAAAATCATACCGTAATTGGCATCAATCTCACTTTGAGTCATAAAAGAGTTGGAAATAGTGAGTACCGTCGGCAAGAGGAAGCAAAAAGCGAAAAACGCCGATAGAATAAAAAGACCTGTTCGCCCGAAATAACGTTTTCTCATTCTTCCACATCCCTTCCGAAACGGTTTTCGACGATGAAGAGTGTGGCGATGATGATTACCATAGCGATGGTCATAACGACAGCTGCAGCAGCGAGTCTCTGATAGTCGAGTGACCTGAATATATTATTCATAAAATGCTGCAGCATGTATAATTCGCCGTAAGGGTAATCTCCCGTAAGAAGATAGACCTCACGAAACACCTTAAACGAGTTGATAAGTGATAGAATAGTGACAAACAACAATGTGGGGGAGAGGTACCGAAGCTTGATATAAAAAAGTTTACGGATAGGCCCTGCACCTTCAACATCCGCAGTTTCCAGTATCTCCCTCGGAATGTTACTCAGCGCAGCCATAAATAAAATCATGTTAAAGCCCAGATTTTTCCATAAAAACAAAATAATAACAACGAACTGGCTATATTCGGATTGCATCCAATCAATGCCGCTGGCTCCGAATATCATTATGAACTCATTTATGGCCCCGTTTGGATGGAAGAGAACCTGCCAAATTAGAACAACCGATGCAACCGGCACCATCAGGGGACTAAGAAAAAATGTACGAAAATAGCTTTTTAACGGAATTCGCGCCTCCAACATTAGCGCAATCAGCAGCGACAAAGTAACAGCCAGAGGCACAGCAACGATAGAGAACTTAATTGTATTACTCGCCGCTTCCTGGAAAGCACGGTTTCCGAAAAGGTTGATAAAATTATCAAAGAAAACGAAGTTGCGGCGTATGGGGTTGTCAATCATAGAATAATAAACGATTACAAAGAATGGGACGATATAGAACATCGCCACTCCAAGAAAACTCGGAGACAGCCACAGAGCACCATTAATCGAGTCGCGGGAGCGCTTATTAAAGCGCTCCGCGAGTAGATTCAGCTTTTGCTTCACCAATGGTTATACCTCACTGTACAATATTGGTTATTTGCCGGCTTGTGTCAACGATATTCGCCATTTACTATTCTTTATTTGTCATTTATCATTTACTTTATCTCTGCTCTGCTATAAGTCTTGAAACGCGGCTTTGAATGACTCTCGCTGTGTCTTGCGCAGAGCTTCGACCGTTGAAGAAGTTCGTTGCATCTTCTTGGATTATTTCCATCAATGCCTGATTATAGTCGGTAATTCCCGTGATTGAATCTATCAGAGTCAGCACTTGATTGACCTGTGCTTGCGTAAGTGGCGCATCAAAACCCATTCCCGGCATATCCGGCATAGC
Organism: Oscillospiraceae bacterium; assembly: GCA_009783555.1. GTDB lineage: Bacteria > Bacillota > Clostridia > Oscillospirales > Oscillospiraceae > WRMH01. The sequence continues at coordinate 13,251 of WRDH01000041.1, read as the reverse complement.
GATGGCGCTGTCGCGCGGAATAGGCATATCCCAATCGGGTACTTCACGCTCAGTCATAGCTTCAACGACCATTTCGTCAAATACCGTTTGATTGAGCGGGAACATCCATGTAATGTTTTCTCGTTGCCAATCCGGGGTTAGGAATGTGCGCATAAACTCCCATGCACCGTCTTTGTCCACACTGCTTGTTGTTATGGCAAGACTTGTTCCTAAGTTGAATGAGTTTCCGTTTCTGCTCTCTGTCGGAAAGCCTTTAAATACGATATCTCCGCCAAACATTCTTAGAGATGACTGGATTTGTTGAAATCCGCTAATCCAAGACTGTTGCATAAGCTGTCTGCCGGTCATGATAAGCTCTTCTTCGCTAACCCAGTCCATGCCATCATCCCACATATTACCCCAATCAATCTCATCCGGGAATCTGCTTGAGAACTCAAGGAGTTGCGCAAAACCAGCGGTATCAAAGTATACATTTCCTGTTTCCCAATTAACATATTCTTCAATGTTATAGAATACAGCACTTGTTAAGAAATTTATATTTGTCAGCCACTGGCCTATAGGCATATCAGCCTGCGGATTGGCAGCAAGAACAGCATTAAACTCATCCATGTTCCATCCCATATTCGGACCTACGACAGAGGGATGACCTATTATTGTATTAATCGAGAAGGATGGGGATAAACGAAGTAACTTTCCGTCCGTCTCAGTCACCCTCAAGACGTTTTGTACGAAGTCGCTGCGGTTAATGGCCGGGTCAGCGTCGATTAATGGAAATAAATCTTCAAGAAGACCACGTGCCACATACTGATGGAAGGGTAGACCGTTCAGATCCAAAATATCGGGAACATTCCCTGCGATGATATCGGTAGTTAATCTTGTAAGACCGGCACTCCAGTCATCATCGGTATTAAACTCGGAGTAATCAATAACATGAATGCGATATCGTTGATTTGTCCGGTTAAACTCTATAATAGCAGGCCGCAGCTCCCAACTAAGCCATGCTGCGGCAAGCGTGAGCACTATTCTTTCGGGAAGCTCTGAATATGGTGTTTTGGTAAAGAAAATAAGCTCAACAGAAGAACCTCCCATATTTGCCCATGTCCGGTTTGTGCATAGAATGCGTCCGTCAGGTAAGACAAGAACATTCTCAATATTTCCATCTGATATACCTGCCTCAATCCAGTTTATGAGTCTGACGCTCTCACCGGTCTCAGCACTAATGCCATTTATACCTGAGTTCCATTCTTGAAAAAAGACTATATAGTCTTCGTTGCCCGGGAACAATTGCCACGCTTGTTGCGGAATGCTAATTGATTCTCCAAGACCTTCTGAGTTTAAATCAATAAAACGTAATTGTCTTGAGTAACCGTCCGGTCCCTGCACTTCTTCGGGAAACGCCACTGTTCCGTCAGGCATAAGCAAAAGTTGTTGGATCCAGCCATCAATCTTAATCCTAAATCTGATTGCTCCATCAGGGGAAAGTACCACAATTTCGTTATTATCACCTGCGTCAGAAAAACTCACTGTATTTATATAAATATTACCCATGGCATCAACGGCAACGGATGATACATAAAAGTGATCTGCACCCGGAGGTGATAACCGATCTATGTCAACCGACGAAATTTCCGCGCCACTACCATCAAGCTTGCGGATTCTCGATAACTCAAGTTGTTCAAAGAACTGCCATCTTTCCCAATCTTCACCGGTAAAATCATCAGGGGTTTTGTCGATATAGAAATTACCCATTTCAAAAATCCACAGATTACCTGCATTATCTACACTCAATGAACCGATATATGATTGACCTTCCGCATTAGGGTCAGGGTGCCTAAGCGGTGTAAATCCTGTCAGTTCCGATATAGCTGTTCCGTCAATGTTCATAGAAAAAAGCTTTTGAGTGGACTCCCATGTTTCTTCGTTTATTAACATTGATACAAAAAACAGTTTATTGTTTGAATAAACAACATTTCTGATATCACCCACGCCATCGGGCAATGTAACAAATTCCGGAACAAATACAAACTCCGGCGGCACAAAGTTGCTTGTTGGAGTTCTTCCGCAACCCGCCAAAGCAGAAGCCAGCATTGCTGTAATCAACACAGCAACCAATATACGAAACAATATCTTTTTCATTGTCTTATTCTCCCTTTTAATAATCGTTATTTACTTGACTATAATGTGACGAAAAATGAATATATAATGTTCCATATTAACGCGGCTTCAAGAATAAAATAAAAATCTTAAGAACATAATGTAAATTCCTTAAGATTTTATTAAGAATACAACAAAATGTCAAGAAGAATGTGCAAATAACACAATATATTGTGTCTTCTATAGCGAACCTAAAACTCTTCGCACTGCTCCCTGTCCTGCCATCAACGCTTTAAAATAACCCACCACACGTTCTGCAACTCCTACACGATACAAATCAACACCAAAAATTGAAGCATTTGAGAGTAGTGGTTTTAGTGCAACACTGTAATCCTCAACACTGCCAAGAGTAAACCCGGAAAATATAGCTTGCAATTCAGTGAGCATGGGGTCGGGGTCAAGCGGGAACTTATTGCCGTCATCATCGATGCCAACAAGATAACGACACCACCCGGCAAGAGAGAGCGGTATTGCACGCAAGGTGTGAACATCAAGTGAATCGCTTTTTGAATATGCAATTATCGTTTCGCCAAACCTTACGGCAATCTTTTTAGAAGTATCAGTAGCAATTCTTTGCGGGGTATCAGGTATAAACGGATTTGGCAGACGTACATTTATTACTGTGTCCGCAAACTCTTTCGGAGATATGATGCCGGGGTCAACAACAACAGACATACCTTCTTCGGCAACCATTTTTACGAGTTTCACTAAGTCATTATCTCTCATGATCTCGCTCACCCTTTTTAAGCCAAGCGAACAACCGAATACAGCAAGAGATGTGTGCAGAGGATTAAGGCAAGTGCAGACCTTCATCTTCTCGACTTTGGTAACGGTTTCACGATCTGTCAATATAACTCCGGCTTTTGTAAGTGGCGGACGACCGTTCGGGAAGGTATCTTCAATAACAAGATATCCGGTCTCTTCCGCATTAACAAAAGAAGCAACCTCGGTATTCTTTTCTGTAATAACCATATCATTTACTTGAAGACCACATTCACGTAGATGTGCGGCAACCTCGGTAGAAGGACCGGGTGTGATTTTATCAATCATAGTCCATGGAAACGAAAGCTTATCCGGATCATCAACATATGCTAAGAACTCATCGTCAACAAATCCATTACCCACCCACGCTTCCGCAAAAAGGCGGATTGCATCATGCAAGCACTTACCGTTTTGCGACACATTATCCATGCTGACCAGAGTAAGAGGAGTAGCACCATTAAGATATCGATGATAACAAAGAGCTGCAAGCTTACCCATGTACGAAACGGGTGTCGCAGAACCCTCTGATGCTGCCGGACTCGCCTCAAAATCCGCAGCGACATCATCAAAAAACGAACCATCGCCTTTATATAAGCTATATCCCTTTTCCGTAATAGTTAGACTTACCATTTGCAAGCTGCTTGAAGCGAAAATCTCTTTTAACCTTAAAAAACCGTCAGCATCCATCTTAACCGATTCAACCACGCTTGCGAGCACTTCCTTATCAATGCAACCATCACCCCTAAGAACAACATTAACACAAAGATTGTCATAAGGAGCATAAGCAACATCAATAATCTCCTCATCATACCCTTCCGCCACAATGACACCGGTATCCAACAACCCCTCATTCAATAGTTGCTGCACAATGTCGGCTATATATGCACGAAAGATATTACCCGCCCCAAAATGAATCCACTTAGGTGAGGTTAGCGTGCGTTTTTTTACGGAACAACGGTCAAATCGGGGTAAGATAAAACCCGAGGATTCCCAAGCCTCTTTTTCTTGTAACGATTTTTCGTCTAGTTTTAACATTGTGAAATCTCCTAAAATCAAAATAGTAACTGGTTACAGGGGTACTTCCAACCCTGTCATTCTGCGCGCCAGTCGCAGAATCTATTTCTGTATATGGATGTTCTATAGGACATATTGCATCGTTGCGTCATGGATTCTGCGACTATGCGCAGAATGACGAGGGAGGACTGACCTAAAACCCAAAGTATTCTTTAACATTATTATAGCAGATATCCTGTATAAGACTCCCTAAATATTTTTGATTATCAGGATATCTACCCGTATCCACCCAATTACCTATCACATTACATAGCAACCTACGGAAATACTCGTGCCTTGTGTAACTCAAAAAGCTTCTTGAATCTGTCAACATGCCTATGAAATTGCCCAGTACACCTTGTTCCGCAAAACAAATAATCTGCTGCTCCATGCCGCTATAGGTATCGTTAAACCACCATGCGCTGCCTTGCTGAACCTTGCCTCTAACATCTGTTTCCGTAAAACACGCAGCCAAAGTCGCCAAAGCCATGTTGTCCATAGAGTCGATTGAAAAAAGCAAAGTCTTCGGAAGCAACCCCTCAAGCTCCAAGCAGTCAAGAAACTTTGCAAGACCAAACATACCGCCCGTAAATGCCGAGCAGTCAAACCCTGTGTCGGGACCGATTTTCTTAAGCATGGCTGTGTTGACGTTACGCAGTGTACCTAAACGAAACTGCATTACCCAACCCAGCCGCGCATACTCTTTTGCGCAATAACTTAATAAACCAAACCTGTACTGATCAGCCTCAACCTCACTAACAGCATCACCGCCAAGTGCTTTTGCGAAAATCTTTTGAAGCTGTCCGTCTGAAGCCGGAGCATAAACGAGCTTTGCGATACCGTGATCACCGGAAAGACAACCATGATAATTAAAGAACTTCATTCGCTCTGTCAGAGTTGCCTTCAAATCACTGTAACTCTCGATAGACGTATCTGCAGCGACTCCCAGCTTATTTATATATTCTGAAAAATCGGGACTTTCTATATTCAATACCGCACCCATGCGCCATCCGGGGAGAACCTTTGTTGAAATATAAAAATCTCCGGCGATTTTTATATGCCATTGCAAATCATCAGCCGGGTCATCAGTTGTAACTAAAGCCTCGACATGCGAACGCTTTAGAATCCCATGCACACTTAGCTCATCAAAGTTTCTAAGCTTTTGATTGCAGAACTCCCATATTTCTTCCGCAGTATCGGGGCACAGCACCTCATCACACCCGAAATAGCGGCGAAGCTCCAAATGAGTCCAATGATAAATCGGGCTTCCGACTGCACGCGGCAAAACCTCCGCAAACGCGGTGAACTTATCCCAGCCGTTAGCCTCTCCGGTTATAAGCTTCTCACAACCACCATTTGCCCGCATGAGCCGCCACTTATAGTGATCGCCACTGAGCCATACTTCGGAAAGATCGGTAAAACGCTTATTGCTGTATATCTCTTCCGGGTCTAAATGGCAATGATAATCAATGATAGGCATCATCGAAGCGTAGTCATGGTATAAGTGTTTTGCAGTTCTGCCGTCGAGCAGGAAGTCTTTGTTGATGTAGTGCATTCTTGTATACTCCTCTGTTCTTTATTACTCGGCCCGTGGGCGACCGAGGGCGGTCGCCCCTACTATACATTATACGACGTTGCCGCTGTATTCCCGCCCAAGCCAGTCCAGTTTGTGTGGAAAAGTTCGCTGCGTGGTTTGTCTGTGCGTTCATATGTATGCGCTCCGAAGTAGTCGCGTTGAGCTTGCAGTAAGTTTGCGGGCAGGCGTGCAGTTCTGTAGCCGTCGTAATATGTTAAAGCACTTGCTAAAGCCGGAATTGCCACTCCGTTTGCTATTGCGGCGGCACAAACTCTGCGCCATCCGCTTTGTGCAGCAGCAGTGGCATCGCGGAAAAACGGGTCAAGCAGCAAGTTGTCAAGCTTGGAATCACGATCAAATGCATCTTTAATCTTGGAAAGAAATGCGGAACGAATAATACAACCGCCTCTCCACAACATTGCGATTTCACCAAAGTTTAAGTTCCAATTATATGTTTCGGAACAAGCACGCATCAGCGCAAAACCCTGCGCATATGATACTATTTTTGATGCAAAAAGAGCTTGCCGTATATCCTCAACAAAAGCATCCTTATCCCCTGTAAACACACCCGAAGGCGACGGACCGGCAAGAATATCCGAAGCTCTTACCCTTTCATCTTTAAGTGCCGATAAATAACGGGCATAAACTGCCTCTCCTATCAAAGTAAGAGGAACACCCTCGTCGAATGACGCAACAGAAGTCCACTTGCCGGTACCCTTTTGACCGGCAGTATCTAAAATCGACTCTACTGTGGAGTTGCCCTCATCATCCTTATACGCCAGAATATCTCTTGTAATTTCAATAAGATAACTGTCAAGCTCTCCTTCGTTCCAAACCTTAAATACCTTGTGCATATCATCAATGCTCATGCCGAGGTATGTTTTCATAATATGGTATGCCTCGCAAATAAGCTGCATATCACCATACTCGATACCATTATGAACCATCTTTACAAAATGACCCGCACCATCACTGCCGACCCAATCGCAACAGACAACATTATCACCGACTTTAGCCGCTATAGCTTTAAAAAGCGGAGAAACCTGACTCCATGCAGCGAACGAACCCCCCGGCATTATACTCGGACCCGTGAGAGCTCCCTCTTCACCACCCGAAACCCCCGTGCCGATAAAAAGTAAATCTTTTGACTCAACATATTTGGTGCGGCGGATAGAATCAGTAAAGTGCGAGTTCCCTCCGTCAATAATAATATCACCGGGCGACAAAAGAGGAATAAGCTCCTCAATATAATCGTCAACCGGCTGACCCGCTTTAACCAAAAGCATAATCTTTCTGGGTGTTTTCAAGCTCAGAACAAACTCTATTAAACTAAAGGCACCGGTAATATTTTTCCCGGCAGCACGACCATTAAGAAAATCGGTCACTTTTTGAGCAGTCCTGTTAAAAACACAAACAGAGAAACCCTTACTCTCCATATTCATAACCAAATTCTCACCCATGACAGCAAGACCAATGAGACCAATATCAGATTTGTACACTAAATTTCCTCCTCATAAGACAACCCCCTTTTAGATTATTCATCCTTGCCCCCTTCGCTCACGAAGGGGGTGGCTCCGCAGAGCCGGGGGTTGTCCCCCCATCACCGCATTACCCTCGCATTCCCTTTATATATACTCCATACAACATCCTCATCTGCCGGGGTTGCGTAGTCCTCCAGTATTGTTGTAGCTAAGGCTCCTGATGCCCATGCGAATTGTGTTGCGTTTTCGGGTGACATACCCTTTAAAACACCGTAGAGCAAGCCGCCCGCGAAGCCATCGCCGCCGCCTATTCTGTCGAGCACCTGTATCGGTCTTGGCTCAATGACAGTCCAGGTATCGCCAAAGAGAGTTAGTGCTCCCCAAATATGCTCATTTACAGAGACTACCTGGCGAAGAGTGTTGCCGAAAATACTCGCATTCGGGAAAACCTCCTTGACACGGACAACCATTTCCCTAAAATCATCAACCTGTGCCTGCAAATCCCTGCCGCCTTCTTGCGGACCCTCAATGCCTAAAGATAATTGATAATCCTCTTCGTTACCGATTAGGATATCAGTAAGCTTGACCATTTCGATAAAACTCTCACGCAGCTTTTCCTCTCTGCCGTGCCAAAAAGAAGCACGATGGTTGAGGTCAAACGAAATAAGCGTGCCGTGCTTTTTCGCCACATGTGCAACATCAAGGCAAAACTGCGTAGTATCGGGAGAAAGAGCACCGACAAGACCCGACAAATGAAGAACCTGTACACCCTCTTTACCGAAAATAAAATCCAAATCGAAATCCTTTTTATTCAAAACACAACCGACCTCGCCTGCACGGTCATTATAGACTCTGGGACCTCTTGTGCCAAAACCGCTGTCGGCAAGATTAAATTGATGTCTGTAACCCCACGGACCGCCCTGTGGAATATCAGGACCTAAAAAGTCGATATTTCGCTTCCGTAACTCGCCCTTAATAAAATAAGAAATCGGACTGCCCTCAACAAAGTTAGTCAGCACAAGACCCTTGAAACCAAGAGAAGACGAAATGTTAACAGCATTAGACTCCGCACTTGTCGCATGCATGTAATAATGGTTGCTTGTATTAACCGGAGCACCGTGCGGCGGAGTTATTCTTACACCCATGCTTGTAGGCGCGGCAATACCGTACTTGCAATTTTCGCGTAACTTCAGATTCATTATTTTAGTCCTTTCTTACATCACCCGGTGTTTCTCCTCGGCTCCACAGAGCCGTACCATCATTCATGAAGAGGGCATTATGCTTTCCAACTAGCATAAAACTCCTGCATTGCAAAGTATGACGGTTTTTTATACTTCTTATCTGCTGACAATAAGCCTTTGATGTTGTAGTAGTTTTGTACCGGATGTGTACGTCTCGGGCAGCGGAAATCGAAGAAAATCCACGGACTTGTTCCTTTTATGTAAGGAATCTGTTTAAAAGTCTCTATTTGCCTTTGATACACATAAAGCTGATTATCTTCTGTCATTAGCTCATCCTTTGTACCTCTGAAGCCAACACGGGCATCTGCTCCGAATTCACTGATGATTATTGGCTTGGAAGGGTTGCTGTTATTAAACAGCTTGATGAGCTGTGAAAAGTCCGGTACATACCATCCATAATACTCATTGATCCCCACAATATCAATATAATCAATCAGCCTGTCTTCAATTATCAGTTCTTCTCCGTTTACCAGGCATGCGGCTGACACCAACCGTGAGGGGTCAAGCTTTTTTGAATGCTGAGCCAGCGACTTCATAAACAACAACCTATCATCGGCATCAGGGTTTTCGTTGCCTACCGACCAAATAATTGTACTCGCACGGTTTATACCTCTTTTTATAAGCTCCGTCAGTTGGTTCTCTGCGTTTTCATATACTCGCCTGTTACCGAACTCGATAGCCCAATAAACAGGAACCTCCTCCCAAAGAAGCATACCAACTTCATCCGCAATTTGAGCGCAGGCTTCCGAGTGCGGATAATGCGCAAGACGCATATAATTGCAATTCATTTCTTTTGCCAACTGATAGTATTCCCTGATTTCTTCTTCTGAAACAGCCTTGCCGTTTAGCACACTCTCTTCATGAGCACATACACCTTTGAGCAGTATCTTCTCGCCATTGTGAAAAACATCCGTTCCTACAACCTCAATACTCCTAAAACCAATCCTTTCACAAAGAGAATCATTTCCGTACTCAACCTTAACATCATAAAGCTTAGGATTATCAGGAGTCCACAATACAGGGTCAGCATTTATCATCAGTTCGCCTTTGCCGCTTCTTATGTCAATATCAGCTTTAATATCCAACTCTTCAATACGAAGCACCGCTTTTGAACCTGCACCGGCATCATTGAGCTGTACGGTTGCGAAAAGACCTTTACCCTCCGTTGCAAGACAAAGAGTGAAGTATTGAATAAACGTCTTTGGAAGCCGCAGTATTTCAACGTCACGATATAAGCCGCCATAGTTGAACCAGTCGGTGTTTTCGCAAGGGACACCCGTACGCTTGCGTGTGTTATTGACCACAACCACAATGCGGTTCTCATCTTCCAAAACATCAGTAACATCAATATAAAATGCAGTAGATGCACCCTCGTGCATGCCCATGTATTTTTTATTTACAAACACATATGCCTCATATGCAGCACCGCCGAATTTAATAAACACTTTGTCCTCGCCGTGGTTTCTGTAAATGAAGCGACGTGTGTAGACTATAGAACCCTCATATAAAAAGAGCTTGTCCGAATGCAAATTCCAGCAAGATGGCACTTTGATTGTCTCCCACGTATCAAAGCTGTAATCAAGCGGGAACGGTCTGCCGTCTCCGTCATAATAGTTTTCTTCAAACCACTTTGATCTCAGACAAGTGTCGTATTGATCAACACAGTAATGCCACAACCCGTTGAGAGACTCCTTCGCACGATAGCGGTCACTAATCATACTATTGGCGGTGATAAGCCTTTTCCTGTATGGCTCCAAATGGTCGGCAAGGTGAATGCTCTCTACGAAAGTTCCGTTGTTTTCAGACATAACAGTTATTCCTTTCAAATCTCATTTGTGGCAGTTCAGAGGGTATCCGGAAAACTTATAGCAATTTCAGTCAGCACACAAGTTTTGCCGGGTATTACAGTTTTCAACTATCGTACAGTGCATTGGCTGGAATTACTATAAGTTTTCCGGATACCCTCTGAACTGCCACTACTATTCAACTGTCCATAAACCCAATGCGGGATTTTCAATATAGAAAATCTCTTCACCATCTTCTGTTTTGTTATAACCCGATGATAAACATTTTGGGTTATACTTCTTTAGCGCCTCTGACAAAGGCATGTACTTAAATCCAACATTTTCTACATCGTCTTTAGATAACTTATCTGTTGCATACACAACATCGAAACGCCCCTCAGTCGAGCCGTGGATTAGGTGAGCGGCTGCGGAAAGATTATCTTTTAGCTCAGTTTCAGTTTCACATAAACGAAGTATGTTATCTCTGCCTATATAACCGAACTTGCGGATCAGGCGGTCTATTTCCTCATCTTCTCCAAACCTTGTGATGCCGGGAGCGAGTATTATCAGTCTCCCCCCGTCAGCCATTGCCATGCGGGTGCGGTATATTGCTTTATTACCGAGCCATGTTGAGCGAAACTCATTCTCATCAAGCCAAACGACACAAATATTAATCGGCGAATCCATCTTTATCAGGTTATGAATTTGACTGAGTTTTGCTGCTTGCTCAAAGCATTTTCGTTCTTTCCCTATGTAAAGACCTAAAATGTCTGTCTTATCCCCTTCGCTGACGGTCACCGTTAATACATATTCAATGGGGAGCTTATAAATATACTGCGTCTGTGCATAATCAAAAACTTTACGCGCAGGTGTATCAATTTTACCCATGGCCTTTTCCATGCCGCAAACAGCACCAAGCATATGGGAACAGTTAATAAAACTGCTTCCGCCGCAACCTATAACAATGTTTTTTGTGTAATTAGCCATTCCGGCAACTTCGTGAGGCACCACTTGACCGATTGATAATATAAGGTCATAAGCAGGGTCAAGCAAATAGTTTGATAACTCAACATCCATCGACTGCCGTACAAGACCGCCGGACACTTTGCTAACGTAATCACCGGGAACCTCTCCTACTTTTGTTACGTTATTTCTCCAATCATGCTCAAGATAGTTTTCTTGCGGAATCTCGCTGCCGAAGAACGAAATTTGTTCTTCTCTTGTCATAGGAGCATGAGTCCCTAAAGCAGGAAGAATGTCCACATGCACGTCTTTGAGGATTTCATAGTATAGTGAGACGATAAGCCCTGCACCCGAATTTTTCCTTGTTATATCAGGTGGTATTAATAATACTTTTTTCAGTTTTCTATTTTGAACCGATTTTAATAAACAGCTTCTAATCTGTTCCTCGCTAAGTCCGGCTGATGTATTTTCCGCGAATATGGATTTTACCGGCATTATTCTGACATTTCCTTCCGTTTAATATAGTTGACAGTCACACAAAAAGGGCTGCTTTACAACAGCCCCTTTTTACAGCATTTTACTTTGCGTAGTCGATAGCTTTTGTTTCACGCAGGAGATTTACTTTAATCTGTCCCGGGTACTCAAGCTCATCTTCTATTTTCTTTGCTATATCTCTTGCGAGTATAATCATTTCATCTTCCGTTACTTCCTCGGGCTTTACGATAATGCGGATTTCACGGCCTGCTTGTATTGCGTAAGAACTGTCGACCCCTTTGAAAGAGCCTGTGAGCTCTTCGAGCCTTTCGAGGCGCTTGACGTAGCTTTCTACATTTTCGCGGCGTGCTCCCGGACGGGAAGCGGAAATGGCATCGGATGCTTGAACGATACATGCGATGACGGTTCTCGGATCTACATCGCCATGATGTGCATGGATTGCGTGTATGATTTCATCGTTTTCCTTAAACTTGCGAGCAATGTCGACACCAATGTTTACATGGCTGCCGTCAACCTCGTGGTCTATCGCTTTTCCGAGGTCGTGCAAAAGTCCGGCGCGTTTGGCTGTCATTATATCGGCTCCGAGCTCTGCTGCAAGAAGACCCGCTAGATGGGAAACCTCTATTGAGTGGTTTAACACATTTTGACCATAGCTTGTGCGAAAACGCATTCTGCCCAGCAGCTTGATTATCTCGGGATGCAAGCCGTGAACACCTGTTTCAAATGTCGCACGGTCGCCCTCTGATTTGATTGTTGCATCAACCTCTCTCTTAGCCTTTTCTACCATTTCTTCGATTCTCGCCGGATGTATGCGTCCATCCAAAATCAGTTTTTCCAATGATATGCGTGCGACTTCCCTGCGATCAGGGTCAAAGCCGGTAAGTGTTATCGCTTCCGGCGTGTCATCAATGATGAGGTCAACACCTGTAAGAGTTTCTATTGCGCGGATGTTGCGGCCTTCGCGTCCGATAATCCGGCCTTTCATTTCATCATTTGGCAGCGGAACAACCGAAACGGTCGATTCGACTACATGATCTGATGCGCAGCGTTGAATAGCAAGTGAGATATGCTCTCTTGCAATGTTTTCGGCATCCTCTTTCATGCGGTCTTCAATTTCCTTGATTTTCATTGCGGCTTCGTGAGTTACTTCGGATTCGAGGTTTTTGATGAGATAAGCCTTTGCCTCGGAAACGGTGTAACCGGAGATTTTTTCGAGCATTTCAAACTGGCTGCGTTTAATGGAAGAAACTTCTTCGTGAGCAACTTCAAGATCGGCTTGACGTTTTTCTATCGTTTCGGTTTTTCTTTCGATTATTTCAGTTTTTTTGTCCAGCATCTCTTCTTTTTGCTGGAGTCTGCGTTCTTGCTTTTGTATTTCTGTGCGGCGCTCTTTTACTTCACGCTCGTACTCACTTCTATTGCGGTGTATTTCTTCTTTTGCTTCGAGTAATGCTTCGCGCTTTTTGTTTTCTGCGCCTTTTATTGAGTCGTTGATTATTCTTTTAGCTTTTTCTTCTGCGCTTTGAATCTCACGTTCTGATACTTTTTTGCGGTATGTGATGCCAAGAAAGAAAAATACTATCGCGGCTACGACTAAAACAGCCGCGGAAATTCCATAAAATAATACTGAATCAGGCATTGCGTATACAGACACCTCCTTATATAATATATAGACTATAATAAATTATGTGAATCGTAATGATTCCATACTCCATTACTCTCATCTGAACTATTTTATTACT
>WRDH01000040.1 GCA_009783555.1 Oscillospiraceae bacterium | reverse complement strand
TGTTTGGTATTGACGCCGGCAATATGATTTCATTACTCAATCCTGACGAAATCCCTCCCGACATTACTATCGATCATGTATTAAACCTTGCGTGCATTAATTTGATAAATAATAAAGGAACCTATGAAATCAACACCTATGATAATGGTATTTATTGGCTTAGAACACCTGACGATACTGCTTATGCCGCCAGCTTTTTGCTGTTATACACGTTTTTGGAGGCAGCGTTATCGGAGGTTGGCGAAAACATCGTTTTTGCGATACCAACGCGCCAGGATGTATGGTTTGTGGGTCAATCGCAAAAGGAAAAGGTAGTTTTTATGATGATGACAGCAGAATCGCAATATGATGGCGCAGGGAAGAATGCTGTGTCAAGGGTGCTGCTGCTTTACGACATAAAAACGAAGCAGTATAGAGTTTTTGACCCCTATACTGATCTTCAATCATCCGATGACATGCAACAAAGTCATTCGCTACCGCGCTCAAACAAAACACAAAACGGTAACAAGCGAACAAAAGACAGCGGAGCTAAAACGTTTTGCAAACGTTGCGGTGCACGGATTACAGAGCCAAGACGCAATGTGTTTTGCAGTCAAGCCTGCTCTGATATTTACTATGGGAAGTTATAGTGGTAGGAGTAACACAAAACTATGTAAGGAGAAAGAAGATGGAATTCGATTGTATTCATTGCGGAGAGAAAAAACCTGCGAGTGAGTTTGGGGTGACTGCGACCTGTTGGGATTGCCTTGACAAATTTGCAGACGCGGAAATGAACAACAATGCGAATGCTACTGTTTACAGCAGGGCACGCGACGGAAATGTTGAGGCGCAACTTAAGTTGTTTGTTATGTATTACAATGGTGACGGTGTAGAGAAAAATATAGAGCAAGCGATTTATTGGCTGACAAAAGCGGCAAATCAAGGAGATGTAACAGCACAGAACGAATTAGGAAATTTTTATTTAAACGGCAATGGAGTACAAAAAGACGCTGCTCAAGCATTAACCTGGTATCAAAAGGCAGCAGAACAAGGATATCCTGCCGCGCAATATAATATTGGTGCTATGTATTATGAAGGTGATGGCGTCGCGGTGGATTATGAGCAAGCGCATTTTTGGTTTTTAAAGTCTGCAGTGCAAGGAGATCTCGATGCGGAAAATTATCTGGGGCTGATATACTTAAATGGTCTCGGTGTACCGGAGGACGAGGAAGAAGCGTTTAAATGGTTCACAAAAGCAGCGGAGCAAGGATCGCCAAACGCACAAACCAGTTTAGGATATATGTATACAGACAGCGACAGTGAGTTATATGACATTGAGAAAGCTCTTTTTTGGTACTCAAAAGCAGCAGAGCAAGGGTTTGCGACTGCAATGTATAATCTGGGCATGATGTGTTTGCATGGTATGGGAGTAAAGGAAGACCGCGAGAGAGCTGCTTTTTGGCTTTCACATGCAGCGGAACGGGGCTTCTCTGCCGCACAGGAAGCGCTTGATGATCTGCAGGGGTGAAGTTATAAAGATACGGACAAAAAAGACAGGAGTTAGAGATAACGTGCATATATCAAGTCCAAAGAAGATGAACACCCTGCTAATTCTTGAGATTCTTAAGAAGTACTCTGACGAAAACAATAAGCTCTCGCAAAAGGAAATCGTTGCTTTTGTCGAAAAAGAGTATGATGTTCCGATTGATCGTCATACATTAAAACGTAATTTGGACAATCTGCTCGAATTTCGGTGTGGAGTCGAATATGCAGGACGCGACATAGAAACCGGGGAGACGGGTGGCTGGTATTATGAACGCGACATTACTGACGCAGAGATGCGTATGCTCATAGACGGATTGCTATTCTCAAAGTATATACCGTATAGCGAGTGCAAATCACTGATTGCTAAGCTTGAGTCATTGGCAAGCGTTGGCTTCAAAAGCAGCCATGGTTTGCCGGAGAACAGACCGGAGAATAAGGAGATATTCCTAAATATCGAAGAGCTGCTGCGCGCCATATCCACGAATAAAAAAGTGAGTTTTAACTACCTTAGGTACGGAGCGGACAGCAAAACAAACAAAAAAGCAAATATTGTACATGATAAATCAGGCAAACCACGTGTGTATACTGTGAGTCCGTACGAAATTGTCGTCACAAACGGGAATTATTACCTTATTTGCCTCCACGATTTGTCCGACAGCCTGTACCACTACCGGCTAAATTCTATCTGCAATATTAAAGTATTAAAGTCAGATAAACGCCGTTCTATAAGAGATATTCCCGGTTATAAGAACGGGTTTAAGCTGGCTGAATATATGAAAGAACATCCTCATATGATGGCAAGCGGAGAAAGTGTGCAAGTAAAACTGCGCTTCAACAAAGTCGCTGTCGGGCACATATTCGAATGGTTTGGGAAAGATATACATCTCACAGATGAGTCAGAGGAAACCTTTACTACGTTTATTAAGGTAAATGAAAATGCCATGCTCTTTTGGGCGTTGCAGTACGGATTGCATATGGAAGTGCTGGAACCGTGTAGTCTCAGAGAAAGAATCCGTGATGCAGTAGAGTCGATAGGCGAAAAATACAAATAGGGCAGAAGCAATAGGTAAAGGGGGGGTGGTTCATCTACTCCTCTTGTTTTAATGGAGGATCTATGGTATCATCCTAAGTGTGGATGAATGGCAGGTGAACTCCTTGAGAATTGAAGAACATCCGGTTTTAAGCTTTGAGCGTGGAGAGAAAATTACGTTCTTTTTTAATGGGCGAGAGATAGACGCATATCCCAATGAAACCATCGCAGCGGCTTTGCATGCATCGGGTGTGCGCAAGCTTGGAGAGAGTCCGGTGCTGCACCGTCCCCGCGGTTTATTTTGTGCTATCGGAAATTGCTCATCCTGCTTTATGATAGTTGACAATCAACCGAATATGCGCGTGTGTGTGATGAAAGTGAAATCGGGTATGCATGTTGAGGAACAGAAGGGGAAAGGCGAACTTGAGTTGATAGTTGAAAATTGAAAGTTAAGAATTGAGAATGAAGACTTAGAGATTTCGTCATGCCGGGCTTGACCCGGTATCTCATGGGTGTTGCGCTGATTTATAGGTTAGGATTTTAAGGAGCCGGGGTTTGGTTATGATAAAGAATGTGGAAATCATGGTGATTGGCGGCGGACCTGCGGGACTTTGTGCTGCTCTTTCCGCATCGGATTTAGGTGTCGGTATTTCCGCACCGGATTTAGGTGTCGGTATTTCTGCACCGGATTTAGGTGTCGGTATTTCTGCACCGGATTTAGGTGTCGGAGTTTTGCTTGTTGAGCGTGATGATGTTGCGGGCGGTCAGCTTGTAAAGCAGACGCACAAGTTTTTCGGTTCTGAGAAGCAGTATGCCGGTGATAGGGGTATACATATCGGGCAAATGCTGGTTGAAAAAGCACAAGCTGATTCCAATATTGAGATATGGACTGACAGCACAGTGCTTGGAATTTACGAAGACGGGGTCGTGACAGTTTTACATGAAGATAAACATATTAAGGTCAAGCCTGAGCGCATTATCATAGCAACCGGAGCAGCGGAGAAGTTTTTGGCTTTTCCCGGTAATGATTTGCCGGGTATTTATGGTGCCGGTGCTGTGCAAACACTGATGAATGTCGCAGGAGTAAAGCCTGCCGAGCGTGTACTGATGGTGGGTGCGGGTAATATCGGTCTTATTGTATCATATCAGCTAAAACAAGCAGGTATAGATGTTGTTGCGGTAATTGAAGGACAGCCGAAAATAGGCGGTTATCTGGTTCATGCTTCAAAAATAAGACGAGCGGGGATTCCGGTGTTGACACGCCATACTATCCTTGAAGCTTATGGAAACGGTCGGGTCGAAGGTGCTTTGATTACGGAAATAGACGAAAGTTGGTTGCCTATACCTGGTACGGAGCGGAAAATTGTTTGTGATACAATTTGTCTGGCAGTCGGTTTGTCGCCTCTGACAGAGCTTGCATGGCAAGCAGGGTGCGAGATGGGATTTATCCGCGAGCTTTCAGGGCATGTACCGATTTTTGACGAGAACCTTGAAACGACATGTCCCGGTATATATTGTGCAGGAGATGTCTGCGGTATCGAAGAGGCTTCCTCGGCTATGGTCGAGGGACGATTGGCAGGCATTAATGCAGCAGCAAGTCTTGGCTATGGTGTCAGTGAAGCTGAAAAGTTCCGAAAAGATGCGATGATTGAGCTTGAAGAATTGCGTTCAGGTGATATGGGTGGACATATACGTGTGGGATTAGAGAAAATGTATGCACGATGCAAAAAATAAATTCCCGTTGCAGTAATACTACTGTAAATAGTAAATAGTAAGTATCTAACTAACATAAGAAAGGGTTAATATACCGTGCTGATAAATGACGGAATACCGACAAAAGAAGATATAGTAAAAGTTACTCCTTCGGATGAGCGTTTTGCGGAAGGTCCTGTTGTTATTGTGGAGTGCTTTCAAGAGATACCGTGCGATCCTTGTGTTAAGGCTTGTAAGCGAGGGGCAATCACAATGTCGGGAGATATTAATGCATTACCCGTTGTGGACTACACACTTTGCAACGGATGCGGTAATTGTATATCTTTATGCCCGGGGCTTGCGATTTTTGTTGTTGATAAAACCTACAGCGATGACTTCGCTCTGGTAAAACTACCGTATGAGTATGTGCCTGTTCCGCAAGCAGGGCAACGCGTTATGGCATTGAGCAGAGCGGGTGAGGAGCTTGGTTGCTATGAAGTCGTGAGGGTGACCACGGGCGGAAAGAAGAACATGACCTATACGATTTCTTTGGCTGTTCCGCAAGAAGTGGTAATGGAAGTAAGGGAAGTAAGATATACAAGGAATGGGTCATGAAAGATAAATAACAAAAAATATTAATGAAATATTTAAAAGTAGAGCAGTTAAATCATGTTTTACGACTAATGCAGAAAACATGGTTACATGGGTTACTAAAGGTGGAGTTACTTGAGATGAAGAATAAAGATTCAGAAATAATTATTTGCAGATGTGAGGATATTACACGTGAGCAGATTCTGGAGTGCATTTCAGAAGGGTATGAAACTATTGATGAGATTAAGTGTGTTACTCGTGCGGGGATGGGTCCGTGTCAGGGTCGTACATGCCGAAGCCTGATTGCCGCCGAGTTATCAGGTGCATACAAAGTGCCTATGGAAGATGTCGTTATGACAACTTTTAGACCTCCATCAGTGCCGGTTAGCTTGGGCACATTAGCGGATGCTTACGACAACGGGTAGTGGTCGGCAGCTAACAGATGGTGGTCAGGTGTCTATATGTTGTGGTCGTAAGCGTTATAATAGTGGTCGATGGTCTGCGGTTAGCGGTCAGCAAGTGCTTATTTAATAGAGTGTGAGTGCAAAAGATACGGAGTTTAAGGGAAACTAAGCATGAAAAAATCTTACGATATTGTCATAATAGGCGGTGGGATAGTTGGTTGTTCTGTTGCTTTTGAGCTGGCAAAGCGCAGACGTACTGATGTGCTGGTGATTGAACAGGCGTATTTGACTTCAGGGGCGACGGGGCGCTGCGGTGCAGGTATTCGCCAACAATGGGGTTCTGTCATAAATGCTACTTTGGCTTTTGAAAGCACCGGTATTTTTGAGAACTTAGAGGAGTACACAGGGTACAAAGGTAACTGCGGGTTAAATCAAGGCGGATATTTGATTCTGGCGTATACGGAAAAGGAATGGGGTCAGTTTCATAAGAACCTAAAAGTACAGCACTCAGTTGGCATAGATTCCTATGCAGTTGAAGTTGATGGAATAAATGAAATCGTACCACACTTAAACACAGAGGGTTTATATGGAGCGACATTTTGTGCTAAGGACGGTCATGCCGACCCGTTCCATTGCACTTATGCTTATGCCGGGGGTGCACAGAGAATGGGTGTCGATATAGAAACATACACCACGGTAACGGGTTTTGTAGTAAAAAACGGCCGCATTCAAACTGTCCGGACAAACAAAGGTGATGTTCAAGCAAATATTGTCATTAACTGCACAGGAGGTCATGCAGCAATAATGGCAGCTATGGTTGGAGATGAGCTTCCGATTTATCCTGAGCGTCATCAAATTCTTATTACTGAACCTGTTGCACATATAATGAACCCGATGGTTATGACGTTTCACAGACATTTTTACGTGCAGCAAACTCCGCACGGAAGTGTTATAATGGGAATCGGCGACCAGGCTGAGCCTGTCAGCCTAAATATATGCTCATCATGGCAGTTTTTAGAGCATTGCTCGTATTTAATTACGCAAACACTTCCGGTTTTCCGAAATTTACGTGTAGTTCGCCAATGGGCAGGTCTGTATGATATGAGCCCTGACCGCTACCCGATTATCAACCATGCAAAAGAAGCAGAAGGGTTCATAACAATTGCGGGATTATCGGGGCACGGCTTTATGGTCGCTCCAAGATTGGCGAATCTACTAGCAAATCATTTAACAGAACAGCAGGACAGTCTTGACATAAATCTATTTTCGGCAGAGCGTTATAGTAGGGGTGAACTGTTATTGGAACCGTCGGTTGTGTGAAGATTTAGCCCTCTTAATGAAGAGGGTGGCGTGAAACGCCGGGTGATCTCGAATCTAGGACTTAGAGGTAAAACATATGCGAGAATTGAAAGCCGAAGCTATCACCGATTTTGTGAAGCGTATGTGCATTACTGCAAATTATAAATTACCTGATGATGTGCGCAGACGCATTGCTCTTTGCCGGAATCGAGAGGATTGGGAATCCGCAGCGGCAACATTGGGGAAGATAATTGAGAATTATGAGATTGCTGAACGAGACAGTGTACCTATCTGTCAAGATACAGGTGTCGTTTGTGTCTTTGTCGAGATTGGACAGGACGTGCGTGTTATCGGGGATTTAAGCGAAGCAATTAACGAAGGTGTCAGGCAAGGTTACGATGAAGGGTATCTCCGCAAGTCAGTTGTGGCTGACCCGCTTCAACGCATAAATACAGGTGACAACACCCCTGCGATGATTTATTACGATATAGTTTCGGGAGACAAGCTAAAAATAACGGTTGCACCTAAAGGGTTTGGAAGCGAGAACATGAGCCGTATCGCTATGCTCCGACCATCAGACGGTATTGATGGTGTAAAGGCGTTTGTTATAAAAGCAGTTGAAGAAGCGGGAGCAAATCCGTGCCCGCCCATCATTGTTAGTGTAGGTATAGGCGGCACATTTGACAAGGCAGCACTACTCGCGAAAAAGGCACTGTTGCTTCCGGCAGATCAAGTGAATGAAGACCCGTTTTACGCCAAACTGGAAGATGAGTTGTTGGAGTCAATAAACACACTCGGCATTGGTCCACAGGGATTCGGCGGTCGCACAACAGCACTTGCAGTTAATATACTGACAATGCCCACACACATCGCAGGTTTACCGGTAGCGGTGAACATAAATTGCCATGTTGCAAGACATGTTCGTGAGGAACTCTGATGGAAGCAAGAATTATTACAACACCTCTTGATAATGATAATGTTCGCATTCTAAACTGCGGAGATACTGTGCTTCTTTCTGGCACTATTTATACCGCTCGTGATGCTGCTCATATACGATTGTTGGATGCGGTTGGGCAGGGTAAGCCATTGCCTTTTGAAGTTGAAAATGCTATAGTTTATTATGTTGGACCAACGCCATCAAAGCCGGGACGGGTTATCGGTTCAGCAGGACCGACTACAAGCGGCAGGATGGATGTATACACCCCGGCGTTGATTGCTCTGGGGCTGACCGGAATGATAGGTAAAGGCACTCGGAGTCCGGAGGTTGTCGCTGCGATAAAAGAACACGGTGCGGTGTATTTCGGTGCTCTTGGCGGAGCGGGTGCATTGCTTGCTAATTGCATTGTATCATCTGAAGTTGTGGCATATGAGGATTTGGGCGCGGAAGCGGTAAGAAGATTAACAGTAAAAGATATGCCCCTGACTGTTGTGATAGATTGTGAGGGGAATGATTTATACACAATAGGACGTACGGAATACTTAAAGCAAATGACAAATGACAAATGACAAAGAACAATTGGAGTTTACTATGGAAAAGAAAAAGCTGGTGCTTGGAGTAATTGGAGCCGATGTACATGCTGTCGGGAATAAGATTCTTTACCATGCTTTTACGGAAGCAGGGTTTGATGTCACAAATCTTGGTGTGATGGTTTCTCAAGAGGAGTTCATAGCTGCTGCGATTGAAACTGCTGCCGATGCCATAATAGTTTCATCATTGTATGGACATGGTGAGCTTGATTGCCGGGGAATGAGAGAGAAATGTGATGAGAGCGGTCTTGAAGGTATTTTGATGTACGTTGGCGGTAATATCGTTGTCGGAAAGCAACCCTTTGAAGATGTTGAAAAAAGATTTAAGGCAATGGGATTCGACCGCGTATACGGTCCGGGTACTGCACCGGAAACAGCGATTGAGGCGTTAAGGGAAGACCTTGGAAAATGATAAATGATAAATGATAAATGACAAATGATAAAAGAGAGAACCAACAAGTGATAAATGGGACCGAGGGTATACAGCTTTGGAAAATATACTTTTAATTGATTACGGAAGCACTTTTACCAAAGTTGTTGCTGTGGATGCTTCAGAGTCTAAATTGCTTGGGTTTGCATCAGCTTATACAACTGTAGATACGGATGTTTGTGAAGGATTAAACTCTGCTCTCGGAGAGCTTGAGAAGCAAACTGGGAAAATTGATTTTCACAAGCGAATGGCATGCTCCAGTGCCGCGGGCGGGCTACGGATGGTTGTTTGCGGTCTAGTGCCGGAGCTTACAGCCAAAGCAGCTACACTTGCCTCAATGGGTGCCGGTGCAAAAATCGTTGGTTTGTACAGCTATGAACTTATTGAGGAAGATATTACAGAGATAGCAGCAAAGAAACCCGACATTTTGTTGCTGACAGGCGGGACTGATGGTGGTAATAAAAAGTGTATACTGCACAACGCTGAAGTGCTTGCGGGTATACCCGCAGACTTTCCGATAATCGTTGCAGGAAATCGAAGCACAAAGCATGACATAATGCAAATACTAAAAAATCGTCGGACATATCTATGCGACAATGTCATGCCGTCTGTTGAAACACTAAACATCGAGCCGGTAAAACAATTGATTCGAGATATCTTCCTTGAAAGAATCATACACGCAAAAGGGCTCACAGATGAAGTAACCATGCCGACCCCTGCGGCAGTGCTTGCCGCTACAGAACTGCTTGCATCTGACATAGGCGACCTGATGGCAATAGATGTCGGCGGCGCAACAACAGACATCTACTCAATTGCTGATGGTGCTCCCAATAAATCCGGTGTAATATACAAAGGACTGCCCGAACCATACGCAAAACGCACAGTCGAAGGAGATATCGGTATGCGATACTCGGTTCATGGTATCGTTGAAGCGGCAGGGGCATCAAAAATCGCAAAACTATCGGAACTTACTAAAGAGCAAGTGACCAGGCAAGTACAATACCTGTCGGAACACACAGACTCACTTCCAACAAGCAATGAGCAAAAAGCTTTGGACTTTGCACTGGCGGCAATGGCAATAGAAACAGCAACATTACGCCACGCAGGCACACTGGAAGAAATATTCACAACATCTGGACGCGCGCTTGTTCAAACAGGAAAAGACCTGACTGAAGTAAAAACAATAGTAATGACAGGCGGAGCATTGTTAAAAACGGATAAACAAAAAGAACTAGCCACACACGCACTGTACAGTGATATGCAACCACAATCATTACGTCCAATGAAAGTAAACTTGCTAATCGACAAATACTATATACTGGCAGCTATGGGACTACTGTGCGGATATGCACCAACAACGGCTCTAGAAATACTAAAAGCGAATATGACTAAAGGTTAGAATTTGTCATGTAGCTGCTCAGTACCACGTCGTCATTCTGCGCGAAGTCGCAGAATCCATGTCACAACGATGTCACATACCAATCAAAACAGCTACACACAGCTATAGATTCTGCGACTAACGCGCAGAATGACGGGGCTGGGAGTACCCCACGGAACAGTTACTTTGTCATCTATAATTTATTAACGGGGAGTAGGAGTGCTATGGAACTACAAAACACAAAAATAGCAAAAGATGAGTTTTTGGAATCTCGCAGCGAAGTTTTAGCACAATGGCCTACCGGTGCACGAGTTGATCTCGATGATGCTGTTGAGTTTCACAAAAGGCTACCTGCTAAGAAAAACTTTTCACATAAACTCAAAGACGCAAAGAAAAACGGCACTACTCTTATTCAACCCCGTGCAGGAGTTGCTCTTGTGCAAGAACATATAGAACTGCTTACATATCTGCAAGACAAAGGAGAGGCTGACCTATTACCGACGACTATCGACAGCTATACACGGCAAAACCGCTATAAAGAGGCAGAGAACGGCATTGAAGAAAGCATTAAACAAGGAAAATCCATGCTCAATGGATTTCCCGCTGTCAATCATGGCGTTGACAGTTGCCGATTACTGATACAAAGCTTGAACATACCCATACAAGTCAGACATGGGACACCTGATGCACGATTACTCACGGAGATATCATATGCAAGCGGGTTTACAAGCTACGAAGGCGGCGGTATCTCATACAATATACCATATGCCAAAAGTGTATCGCTTGAAAAAACTATCAAAGACTGGCAGTATGTTGACAGGCTGACAGGACTTTATGAGGAACTGGGTATAAGCATTAACCGAGAGCCTTTCGGACCGCTGACGGGGACTTTGGTTCCACCTTGCATTTCTCATGCGGTCGCAATTATCGAAAGCCTTCTCGCTGCCGAGCAAGGGGTTAAAAACATAACCGTCGGATACGGGCAATGCGGCAATCTTGTACAAGATGTCTCAGCTATAAGAACACTTGAAGAACTCACGGATGAATACCTAAAAAAGTATGGGCATGATGATGTAATTGTTACCACTGTTCTTCATCAGTTTATGGGAGGATTTCCGCCTGATGAAGCAAAGGCATTCGGCGTTATATCTTGGGGGAGTGCTGTTGGAGCTCTTGCAAAGGCGACAAAAATCATAGTTAAAACGCCGCATGAAGCCATGGGTATTCCGACTATGGAAGCAAATGCACAAGGTTTGCATTGCACAAAGCAATTGATTTCAATGCTTGCAGACCAGAAGCTTGAAAATCCGCAAGTGGATGAAGAAAAACGTATAATCAATGCTGAAACACGCTGCATTGTAGATAAATGCTTTGAGCTTGGCGAGGACGATATCGCAAAAGGAGTAGTCAGAGCATTTCAAGCAGGTGTCATAGATATACCGTTTGCACCAAGTAAACACAATGCGGGCAAAATGCTCCCTGCGAGAGACAACGAGGGAGCTGTACGGCTATTCGCTCCGGGTGCACTCCCGCTTTCAAAAGATCTGCTGGAGTTCCACGAAGAAAAAATAGCGGAGCGCGCAAAATTCGAAAGACGCAACCCGTCGTTTCAGATGGTAATTGACGATGTTTACGCTATCGGCAAGGGTGATTTGGTAGGAAGACCGAGATAGGGGTTATTTCATTCCTTTAATCACTATCTTCTTCCAAATAATATATCGCTTCGGTTTGACCTTGCTCAGCCGCTTTTTTCCACCAATATGTTGCTTTATCATCGTCTTTTGGAATACCAATGTCAGCACACATTGTAGAATAGAACTCGCCAAGCTTATATTGTGCATCTGCGTAACCTTGCTCAGCCGCTTTTTCATACCATTCAAATGCCTGTTTATTATCTAACTCTACATATACTCCGTTTTTGAAGAATGAACCTATGAAATACTGAGCAATCGAATACCCTTGCTTTGCCGCTTCTTCGAACCATCTATAAGCAAGCTTTTCATTTTCTTTAGTAAATCGGTAACCGCAATAGTAGCACAAACCCAGAGTACATTGAGCGCCTGTATGACCTTGCTCAGCTGCTTTTTCGAGCCAACCGACGGCATAATCATAATCATTCTCTTCAATCTGATAAGATTTTTGTACTGTGTAATTCTGCTCTTCCAAGCTTCCAAATAAATATAGCTTGCCAAGCTGATATTGAGCCTCAATGTCACCATTATTTGCTCTTCCCAAAATATCTTCTATGAGCAAAGACCTTTGAGAAGAATCTAATATAAGTCCTTGCTCTGCTGCTTTAGTATACCAGAATATTGCTGTGTCATCATTTTTTTCTATGCTCAGATTAATATGCCTTTGCGAGTAAAAGTTGCCCAGTAGAGCTTGCGCTTGTGCATTACCTTGCTCAGCAGCTTTTGCAAACCATATATGTGCATGTTGAAATTCTGCTAACGCCTCATCGGTATCATGTTTTTTATAGTATAGTACACCTAATTCAAGAAAATTGTTTCCTAGTTCATACTGCACCTGCGCATCTCCCTGCTCAGCTATACTCATAAGTCTGTCAATTTCTTGTTTATGATTGTTAACGCTGTTATTATAAGCCTCTATCTCTTCGGCTCTTTGTTCATTCCATGAGCTATCACCTATAGCCCATTCATAAAAATCTTCATAACAGTAATCGGAAGCCGGACAGCCTTCTTCGGTTTGATCAACGGGGCAGTACATACAATCAATACTAAACAGGTGTGAAACTTCATCAAGATTATCTGTTTTTCGCCAAGCCTTCAAGTCCATTTCGTTTATTGGAATACGTTCAAATTCCTCATCAAAGCCCTCTATCGATTTATTGATTTTCTCCGCAAGTTCAACAGTTATTGCCTCTTTCCATTTTTCAAAGTTATTCATATGACACCTCTCCTATCATTATCTAACATGTATACACATCCCATGTCCAAAATCTCACTAACGAGGTTCTGCAAGACAGATGAACCATCGTGCTATATTTAAAATAGTATATTAGCAAACTATAACTGCTATGTAAAGCGAAAAATCAACTGGATAATATAATAAATCTGTAGTAGAATTAGAACCGCATTACAATTCCCGTTGCGTACCAACTTAAGGAGAAAGAGAGTGAAAATTATTGATGTTATATGTGCACCCGGGAGGACTGGTTTTTTCTTTGATGACCAACGTGCCATAAAGGCGGGGGCTGAACCTGACGGGTCTTCATATAAAGGCGTGCCTGTTACCGAGGGATTTACTGCTGTCCGGATGGCAGGGGAGTCCATTTCTGTGATGCTGGTTTTAGCGGACGGGCAGATAGCGTGGGGGGATTGTGCCGCTGTTCAATATTCCGGTGCCGGCGGGCGTGATCCTTTGTTCTTGGCAGGAAACTTCATTCCGTTTATTGAAAAACATGTAAAGCCTTCTCTTGTAGGCCGTGAAATTACAACTTTTCGCGCAATGGCTGCCGTTCTGGAGTCAATGGTGGTTGATGGCAAACAATTTCATACAGCTATTCGTTACGGTGTCAGTCAGGCGATATTGGATGCGGTCGCAAAGTCACAGCGTAAGATGATGTGTGAGGTTATCGCTGATGAATATGGTACAACCATCAGTGAGCGGATGATTCCCATTTTTACTCAAAGCGGTGACAGCAGATACAAAAATTCTGACAAGATGATTATTAAAGGTGCGGAGGTACTGCCGCACGGCTTGATAAATCATGTTGGTACAAAGTTGGGTGAACACGGAGAATTACTTGAAGAGTACATCGGTTGGCTGCGTGACCGCATTATAGCACTTCGCCCCATACCGGACTACAGTCCTGTGCTGCATCTGGACGTCTATGGTACAATCGCTATGGTCTTTGGGCAAGACCCGTCGGTTATTGCAGACTATTTGGCAATACTCGAAAAGGTGGCACATCCTTTTAAACTGCGTATCGAGGGACCTGTGGATGTTGAGGACCGTGAGAAGCAAATGCATGCGCTAAGTCAGCTTACAAAGCTTGTCGATGAACGTGGCATAAAAGTGGAAATTGTTGCCGACGAATGGTGCAATACACTGGAAGATATAAAGTATTTTGCCGATAATAGAGCAGGGCATATGGTGCAGGTTAAAACTCCGGACTTGGGCGGTATAGGTAATATCGTAGAGGCTGTGCTATATTGCAAAGAAAGAGGCATAGGTGCTTATCAAGGCGGCACCTGCAACGAAACAGACCGCTCTGCACAAGTCTGTGTCCATCTCGCAATGGCAACCGGGCCGGATCAAATTTTGGCAAAACCGGGCATGGGCGTGGATGAGGGCTATATGGTGGTATATAATGAGATGCAGAGAATATTGGCGATGCGGAAGCGGAAAGTTGAACGTTGAAAGCTAAAAGCGGACAATTGGGTGTTGAAAACGGAAGCTATTAATTGAAAGTTGTTGTTCTGTTTTATGAAGATTGAAGAATTTAGAATTTTATCAACAACAGCCATTCTCGGCTACGGGTTTCCTATTGCTTCATTTGAAGAAGGCATGAAACGCAATCCGCACCTAATAGCTGTTGATGCAGGGTCTACCGATCCGGGTCCGTACTATTTAGGAGCGGGGGTTTCATTCACTGACCGTGATGCTGTTAAGCGTGATTTGGAAATTATGATTCGAGCGGGTGTGCAGAGAGAGATTCCTGTTTGTATCGGTACGGCAGGCGGTAGTGGGGGAGAGCCTCATCTTGAGTGGAACAGGGAGATAATTGAGGAGATTGCAAGAGAGAATAATCTGCATTTTAAGCTTGCTGTCATTCATGCGGAGCTTCCGAAGGATTTAATCAAGCAAGAGCTTGCTGCAGGCAGGGTGATACCGCTTGAACCTGCCCCTGCGCTGACTGTTGAGGCAATAGATAATACAACCCGTATCGTAGCTCAAATGGGTGTGCAGCCATTTATCGAAGCTCATAAAAACGGAGCGCAGGTAATTCTTGCCGGGCGTGCTTACGATCCTGCGGTGTTTGCAGCACTGGCTGTTTCCGAAGGATACGACATGGGACTTGCAACTCATTTAGGGAAAATCCTCGAATGTGCGGCGATTTGCGCAATTCCTGGCAGCGGTTCCGATTGTATGTTCGGTTATATCGGGGAGGACTATTTCAGAGTTGAGCCACTTAGTTCTGCCCGTAAATGTACGACTGTTTCCGTTGCGGCTCACACTCTCTACGAAAAAACCGACCCGTGCATATTACCCGGACCCGGCGGTCATTTAGATTTGACAAAGACGAGGTTTGAGCAGGAGACTGATAATATTGTCCGTGTCAGCGGCAGCCGGTTTATTCCGAGCCCGACATACACTGTAAAGCTTGAAGGTGCTCGCAAAATTGGATATCGCACAGTTTCCATTGCAGGAACACGTGACCCCATAATGATGAAAAAAATAGACGATATAATCGCCGGAGTGAAAGAAAGAGTGGCGGATAATTTCCGAGACAAGGATATAAAGTACAATTTGAACTTCATAATTTACGGCAGAGACGGCGTAATGGGTAAGCTTGAACCGTTGAGGGATTCACCGCAATCACACGAGTTCGGTATAATAATAGAAGCAGTAGCGGATACACAAGAGCTGGCTAGCACAATATGCGCCACCGCCCGCTCAACATTGCTCCACTACGGCTACGAAGGTCGCCGGGCAACAGCAGGAAATCTGGCGTTTCCTTATTCCCCAAGTGATTTTAAGGCTGGCGAGGTATATGAGTTTAGCGTTTATCATCTGCTTATGGTAGATGACCCGACGAGTGTTTTTAAAATTGAGTATATTAAGTTGTAGGGGCAAGGATTACAGATATTAACCGCTACTCCCGGTTATCGCAGACGAAAGCATTAAAAGATGTTTATTTTTTTATCTTTAATATATTCAGAAAATTCCTCTTCTGTTTTAAATGTTTCATCATAAAGTTTATCAACGACTAATAAACCGTTTTTCATATTCATTACAATTGATTCCGCAAAATCCTTGAAATCCTTGTTTGCTTTGGACAACCTATCAATTGTATTCCAGTCTAAGTTTTCATTATCTTTTGCTGATAATAGTATTTCGCTTTGGAGATAATCTTCAGTATCAAGTCGTATAAATCCTATGCCGAATGCACTGTTGAGCCGCCTCATTTCATCTTCGAATTGCGGGTCAGGGTCATAACTACGTGCAACTAAGTAACCCTCGTTAGCCCAACTTGAATTTGAAACAGCTTGGAAATAAACTTCGCGTAGATTTGAAAATCCTAACTCTCTCTTCATTTCAAACGAAAATAATTTACAGGTCTTTTTTGACATTGAATCCATTAGTTTTACTGTACCTTCGCTATAATCTTCAAATGGATATCTAACTCCTACAATGTCGGGGTGCAGCCAACTGTTTTGCCCCCTGACACGGTTTGAAGATTTTTCGTGTCGAATAGTTTTTGTGCTACACATAAAATGAGGGTCTGATTTAACATAGGAACAAAGAATTTTATGCAAATCTGTTTCATGGAAGGATTCTTTATTTTCGCTTTGTTCTTGATGAAGAACAAAGTTGCGTTCATCATATCCACGTAACGCATACAATACCGGTCTACTTGATAAACTTATAAAAGAGCTGTTTTCGTCACCGTCTTTTGCGTTACTATACAGTATCGATCCCAAAGTCTTATCAGGAGTTTTCCCTTGGCTTGAGAGTTTACCAACAAGATTTAACTCAACGGCTTTCTTCCACACATCATTCGCCGATAATGGTTGTTCAGAGTTGCTTAAGACCTCTTTCGCTAAGTCTATAAATGTATACTTCTTCATAAATTCTCCCAGCCTATAAATTTTTTTCCATCATAACAGATGTTCCCCTAATTTTCAACCTGCTTCAAGGATACTTTATAAAAAATAGATTCACCTGAAGAAAAATTTGTATAATCATTTGTTTTCGTGTTAATATTACTAAGGGTGAGCATCTGTCTACATGGCGCGTCCGGATGATGTTGCCCACCGGGAAAGGAATAGCAGAGTGACAAAATTAATTGAAATTGCAAGCGTTATACGAAGCAAAAACTCAGGACCCTATGAACTGACTCTGGATATAATTTTTAATGAGTTTTATGATTATGAGCAAATAAAACGTGGTGGCTTCATCAATGAAGATCTTATATGCAAACTATACAATGTTACTCCCGACAAAATCATTAGCATAGTAGCATTTGACCCCGCAAAGGCAATTAAAGCAACAATAAAACGC
The DNA here is from genome assembly GCA_009783555.1 of Oscillospiraceae bacterium. GTDB lineage: Bacteria > Bacillota > Clostridia > Oscillospirales > Oscillospiraceae > WRMH01. The sequence goes on along the minus strand of WRDH01000040.1, from coordinate 8,443 downwards.
CCTCTGTGTTCGGGTGACTTAGGCGAAACAGACGTATACGGTGCGCAGCAGCATGCCCCGTTGTTGGATTTGGAGTTTGACATATAAACGGGAGGTATATTATGCCGTATTCAGCCAGAATGCAGAAGAGTCATCTTTACAGTATATTTTTTGCTCCGCGGGGGAATGAACGGATGGCGGATTTGGGGATGCAGATTGCGCAGCAGTATTTGAGTCCTTTTGATAAGATTATCGGCTTGCTTGGGGTTGCCGGGAGCGGCAAGAGTATGGTAATCAAGGGAATGTTTCCGGGGCTTGAACTGACCAATGATGATGAGGGTGTCAATGTCCGTCCTCTACCTTTACTGAATCTTGATGATACAGGGTTTTATACGGCTCATACATATCATGTTGATATTCGTTTTGAATCAGCGTTTACGCAACTGCACGTGCTAGCCGATGCTATTCTTTATGCGGTCAGCAAAGGTAAACGTGTGATTGTTGAGCACTTTGACTTGATTTACGAGCAGCTTGGACGTAACGCTCATCTTTTGATTGGAATAGGCGAGGAGGTTATCATAACCCGCCCGACTTTATTCGGACCCAAGCCGAAGGAAATAACCGATATTGTGTTTAAATCAGTCACTACGCGACTCATGGTTCATACTGCTGAGGATCTATGTGAGTTTGTATTGGCAAGGCAGGATATCGGACCGCATTTATATGAACATGCGGATGTCAGGCATGGATTCATACTAAGCTTTGTAAATGAGCCTGAGATAGATTTTGATGCTCTTGAAGCCGGCGTAAATGAGCTTATTAGCGAAGATGTTTCGGTTTCATATTTCGATGAAACGCATATTATGTTTGGTGAAGAGGTACACAGGTGCACAGGTCCTCGAATGCATGTACGAAGTGCGGGGGAGATAGGGAAAGTCACATTTCTCAAGGAGTTACTGAGAGAACCGATAACAGACCTTTATCTATTGGTTGGGGTTGTAGGTGAAATCACAGATTTGAATGATTTGCATAATATTGTATTATCGTGATATAGTTGTTTACTACCGGATGCAGGGGGTATGACCATATGCGGGACTATAAGATTGAAACTGAAAAGCGTGTTGAGTTTATTCGCAGGCAACTTGAGGATGCGGGAGCGGCCGGGTTGGTTTTTGGCAACAGCGGGGGTAAGGATTCTGCTCTTGTCGGTATTTTATGCAAGATGGCATGTGATGATACTGTCGGCTTAATAATGCCGTGCACATCAAATTGCAATTACGGTGAAGATATGGCTGATGCGCTAATGATTTCGAAGCTTTACAGAATAGAGAAGCGAATGGTTGACTTGACCAAAACTGCCGGTGCGCTGGCAAAGTCTCTTAAGGATGCAGTAGCTGTTACGGCTTCTGCGGAAGCGAATATTGCTCCCCGTTTGAGAATGTCCGCGCTGTATGCAGTTGCAGCTTCAGAAAACAGGCTTGTTGCCGGCACAGGTAATAAAAGCGAACGCTACATGGGTTACTTTACAAAATGGGGCGACGGTGCATTCGATTTTAATCCGATAGCTGACCTCACCGTAACAGAGGTATACAAGTTTCTAATACATCTGGATGTTCCGAAAAGAATAATCAACAAAGCTCCCTCGGCAGGTCTGTACGACGGGCAAACAGACGAGGGTGAAATGGGTGTTTCCTACAAGGCAATAGACGAGTACTTAAAGAGCGGTGTCTGCGCTCCCGAAGATATGGCAATAATCGCAAATTATCACAGAGTTAGTGAGCATAAAAGGAATCCACCGAAGGTTTATGAGGAATGATAGGCCCCTAAATTAATTGATAAAAGAGGTTCATCAATGTTTGTAGATAAAGCAACGATAACAGTCAAAGCCGGGAAGGGTGGCAACGGCTGCGTGTCTTTTCATCGTGAGAAGTATATATCTAACGGAGGTCCCGATGGCGGTGATGGCGGTCGTGGGGGCAGTATTGTATTAAATGTTGATACCAATATGTCAACGTTGATGGATTTTCGGTACAAAAGGAAGTACGAAGCCGGTAACGGTGCTGACGGTACTGCGAAGAATAAATCGGGCAAGGATGGGAAAGACCTTAATATTCGTGTTCCTAAGGGAACCGTTGTGCGTGATAAGGAAAGTGGCGCGGTAATAGTTGATATGTCTGATGTTGAGTCGTTCAGGCTTGTGCGCGGCGGAAACGGCGGTTGGGGGAACAGGCATTTTGCGACGCCGACCAGGCAAGCTCCAAGGTTTGCCAAAGCAGGTATGCATGGTGAGGAGCTTGATGTTGAGTTGGAGCTTAAGCTCCTGGCCGATGTCGGGTTAATCGGCTATCCCAATGTCGGAAAATCAACGCTTTTGTCTGTTGTGTCAAAGGCTCATCCCAAGATTGCCGACTACCATTTTACGACACTTTTTCCAAACCTCGGTGTGGTTTACTTTGGCGACGGTAACTCTTTTGTCATCGCAGATATTCCCGGAATAATCGAAGGTGCTTCCGGCGGTGCGGGTCTGGGGCATGATTTTTTGCGTCATATTGACCGTTGCAGGTTAATTTTGCATGTTGTTGATATTTCAGGTTCCGAAGGGCGCGATCCTATTACTGATTTTGAAACAATCAATAAAGAACTAAAAAGCTATAGTCCCGAGCTTGCGGAGCGTCCGCAGATTATTGTTGCAAATAAGTGTGATATTGCTCAGGATGAAGAAATGACCGGGGGATTTAAGAATTACATAAAAAATAAGGGATATCCGCTTTATTTGATATCAGCAGCTACAAATACGGGTGTCAAAGAACTGGTCAGTGCGACAGCGGCTAAGCTGAGCGAGTTACCGCCAATTGCTGTGTTTAAAGCCGATTATGTACCGAAGCCGCGAATCAAAGGTACTCCCGAAGAGTTGGTTATAGAGAATTTCGATGATGTTTGGACTCTTGAAGGCGACTGGATAGAGCGTTTGATGGGCAACGTGAATTTTGAAGATTACGAATCTCGCATGTACTTCGACAGAGTTTTGAGAAACGCGGGTGTTTACAAACGGCTGGAGAATCTGGGCATAGCGGATGGAGATACAATAAGTATCTATAACATGGAGTTTGAGTATAACGAGTAGAAATAGTCCGGCAAATTATAGCAGCACTCACTTCGTCATTGCGAACCGTCCGCAGACGGTGTGGCAATCCACAACTCTATTACACTACATTAACAGCAAGTAAACAAACAACGGTACGGTTACGCCACATAACAGGGTTGTTACGAAGACTCCGGCGGAAGCGATTTGTTCGTTTCCGTCGTATTCTATAGCCAGCATTGATGCCATTGCCGCTGTCGGCATTCCTGCCAGGACTACCAATACACCGAGCATTAGTTGGTCATTAACTATTTGTTTTAGGATGAGCCATGTGAGTAGCGGGATAATTATTAGCTTCAATAGTGTTACCGGAATAATCTGCCACTCTTTGGAAATCGTTTTAAGCGGCACCATCGCAAGTGTTGAGCCTATTACGAGCATAGCTCCGGGGGTTGTGAGACTTCCGGTTATTTCCAGAAAATCAGCAATAATTGCAGGTGGCTGTGCTCCGGTTACTGCCAGTGGTATTGTTAGGAAAATAGCAAGCAGCACGGGATTGAGCAGGAACTTGGGGCTAAACCCTCCTCCGGTTTTTTCACCCTCGGGTGCACTCTCTCCTTCTGCCGGATTCTCTTTTTTTGTGCTCCTGCGGGATATTAAGAATATTCCGAGAGAAAAAACAAGCAGGTTAAAGGGTATGTTGAACAGCCCTACATAGTAAGCGGATGCTACACCGAATATGGCGGTCACAACCGGAAAACCCATAAATCCGGTATTGCCGAATACGGACATGAAGTTTAGCATGCCTCTGTCGTCCTTTTTCTTTCGGCAGGTAAAGTATATAACAGGTACTGAAACTGCAAATGCTATTACGTAAGCGAGCAGCACATATAATAAGAAACCGGCAGTAATACCTATTGTCACATCGGATTCATTCTTAAATACAGAGCTGAGAACAGTACATGGCAAAGCGACGAAGAGCACTAAGCGTGAGAGCATTTTATTACCGTCACGTGTCAGCACTTTTGCCTTTCCTAAAATAAATCCGAGTGCCATTAGAATGAAAAGCACAATCATTTGATTAAGTATAACTTGTATGTCCATAGTCGTTTCCTCTTATCTCTTTAGCTCGACCCAGAGCCGGTCGTATAGTTCCAGTATATGTCTGGGAAGGTGTGAGTACACCTCACTGTTTGCGATGACTTCGCTGCTTGCAAACATTACTGCGTATTCTTCGGCACTGATTTCAGCAGCAAACATTGCGGCGGCTTCCTGATTGGCGGATGCATAAAATATATATGCCATATTCATCATCGCGATGTCGGTTCTCGTCATGAAGTTTATGAATACTTCTGCGTTGGTTTTATTTGCAGCATCCTTTGGTATGCACATGGCATCAACAAAGAAGTTCGTGCCTTCTGTCGGGCGAGCAAATCTTAGATCAGGATTGTTTTCCAGCATTGCAAGAAAATCGCCTGCATAATACGGGCCGATCCATGCCTCACCACCTTCGAGTTTGTCGAAAATTTGATCCATAACATATGCTTGCAGGATTGGTTTTTGCCGGACAAGCAGGTCAAATGCTTCATGGATTTCATCTTCATTTACCGTGTTAAGGCTGTATCCGAGGTATTTAAGCGTAATACCGAATGCGTCGCGTGGATTATCAAACATCAATATTTGTCCTGCGTATCTTTCGTCAAAGAGCGCATTCCAACTTGTTATATCATCGGTAATGAATGATGAGTTATAAATAATACCGACCGTTCCTGTCATGTAAGCGACAGAAAATCTGTTGTCGGGGTCGTATGCTAATCCTTTGTATCGGGGGTCGATCAGCTCAAAGTTAGGGATATTTGAGAAGTCCAGCTCTTCAAGCATGTCTTCTTCAATCATTCTGGCAATCATGTAATCAGACGGGATAATGACATCTATGTTAGCTCCGCCGCGTCTCATTAGCGCGTAAAGTGCTTCGTTTGTTTCAAATGTTGAGTAGTTTACCCTTATTCCTGTTTCACGTTCAAAAATGCGAAATATCGATTCGTCGATATACTCGCCCCAGTTGTGGACATTTACCACACCGTTTGAACCAACTCTCTGCCCGCATCCGGTCAACACTGTTGGCAGAAGCAGGCTAAAGACAATTATGACAATCATTACTCTTTTCATTCTTTTCTCTCCTTTTTTGATAGCTGGTGTAGCGTTTTCTAAACAACATTAAATTAGTGTCTGTTTTTTAGTTTCTTCTGTTTATCTTCTTGTCTTACTTCCCTTACATTTATTACTATTAATAGAGCAAGGACTGTCAGGAACAGGATTGTTGACAGGGCATTTATTTCCGGGCTTATTCTTCTGCGGGTCATTGCGAATATTTGCATCGGCAGTGTCATAACATTGCCGCCTGCGGTGAAGTAGCTTATTACAAAGTCGTCGATTGATAATGTAAATGCGATAATAAGTCCGTTAATTATTCCGGGCATTATTTCGGGTACGATTACTTTCCAAAAAGCTTTTATCCATGTGCAACCGAGATCACAAGCAGCATCGACGAGATTGCTGTCAAGTTGACGGAGCTTCGGCATTATTGAAAGCACAACGTATGGGATGTTGAATATAATATGTGCAAGGAGCAGAGTGCCGAACCCAAGATTGAACCGGAGTACAGTGCCGAGTGATAAGAATAACAAGCTTAGAGATACGCCTGTTGCAATGTCTGCGTTCATCATTGGTATGTTGTTGATGTGCATAAGTGGTGTACGCCAGCGGCTTTTCATGTTATAGAATCCTATTGACGCAAATGTACCCGCGATTGTTGCAACTATGGCTGATATGAAGGCAATTATCAATGTTGTGTAAAAAGCGTTCATTATGGAGCTGTCGAAAAACAGCGACCTGTACCAGTCGAAGGTAAATCCCGACCAAACCGTACGGCTTCTTGTACTGTTAAATGAAAATATTATCAGTATAAATATCGGTGCGTAAAGGAAAAACAGTATCAGTGCTGTGTATGAACGTCCGAAAAAGCCCGGTCTTTTTATGGATGTGCTCATGCTCCCACCGCCTTTTCTTCGCCTTGTCCGAATCTATTAACGACATACATGAACGCTATTACTATAAGCATCATTACAAGGGCAATGGCAGAGCCGAGCTGCGGGTTATATGCTGTGCCGAGAAATTGCATTTCAATCAGGTCGCCGAGCATCATTACCATTCCGCCTCCGAGCAGTTGTGTTATAACAAATGTTGATACCGCGGGTACGAAGACCATCATTATACCTGATAATACTCCGGGCAAACTCATCGGGAACACGACATTTCTGAACACGGACACAGTATTTGCACCAAGGTCTTGCGCCGCTTCAAACAGGCTTCGGTCGATTTTTACAATGACAGAGTAAATAGGGAGTATCATAAACGGCAGAAAATTGTATACCATTCCTATGACAACCGCCGTTGGTGTGTTGATGATGTTAACGGTTGGTAGTCCAATAAATGATAGAAAGCGATTGAGCAACCCCGTGTTTTCGAGGATAGACATCCATGCATATGTTCTGAGTAAGAAGTTCATCCACATTGGAAGAACTATAAGCATTATCATAAGCCTTTGCAGCCTCAGGCCTTCTCTCGAAAGTATGTATGCAACAGGGTAGCCAATAAGGATACAGAGAACAGTTGAGATAAGCGCAAGCCAGAAGGAACGGACAAAAACAGATGTGAACCTTCCCATAGCAGCGAAGTTTTGTAGTGTGGGTACTCCTTCGGATGTGGTGAATGCGTAAAATACAACAAAGATAATCGGAGCTACAACAAAGATTCCCATCCAGACTATATATGGAATTGATAAGTATTTTGGTTTCATTTGTATTGTCCTCAGTTGCAACGGGAATTGGAGTTATAATTTCCAATTCCTACCGCCAGAGTGTACAGCGTGTACACTACTGACGGACGCTCCACCGTCCATGCCTACGCTTTACGGAATTGAAAATTATAACTCCAATTCCCGTTGTTCAAGCTTTACCGCCATTATGGTGAGCAGCACGACTTGGGGACTATATTTTATAGTTCCTACCGCCAGAGAGTACGTCCTGTACTCTACTGACGGACGCTCCACCGTCCATGCCTACGCTTTACGGAACTATAAAATATAGCCCCCAAGCCGCGCTGTTGTAATTTGTACTTCTTAATCTTTAATCCTACCCACTATATTCTTCTACACTTTCAGACTCAGGCTCATAATCAGCATCACCTATTTCATCGTACTCATCACTGTATGAGCTGTAGTCGCCGTACATTCCCGAAAATGTTCCCTTTTTCATAATGTGTATTCCGTCGGGGTCTATTTTGATGCCTATTTGAGTGCCGACGGGGCATAGGTCTGTGGTTTGGATGAGCCACTTGAAGCCGTGGAAATCTACGATAATGTCGTACATTACGCCGCGAAAGGTTATGCTTGTTACTGTGCCTGTCAGTTTGCCGCTTCTTGGGGTTACTATGTCGACGTCTTCGGGGCGTATTACTACGTCAACGGGTTCTTTGTGGTCAAAGCCTTTGTCGAGGCATTTGAATTTTCTTCCGAATATTTCTACTACACCGTCGGAGTGCATTATCCCGTCAACTATGTTGCTTTCGCCGATAAAGTCAGCAACGAAGGCGTTTTTCGGTTCGTTGTATATGTCTTCCGGTGTACCGATTTGTTGTATTACGCCGCCTTCCATGACAACGATGGTATCGGACATTGCGAGTGCTTCTTCCTGGTCGTGTGTCACGTAGATGAATGTGATGCCTGTTGCTTGTTGTATTTGTTTCAACTCGTTTTGCATGTCTTTGCGAAGGCGCATGTCGAGTGCTCCTAGCGGCTCATCGAGCAGAAGTACTTTCGGTTTGTTCACAAGTGCCCGTGCGATTGCGACACGTTGCTGTTGTCCGCCGGAGAGAAGGGAGACATCACGTTTTTCAAAGCCTTTTAAGCTTACTACTTCGAGCATTTCCGTAACACGTTCGTTTATTTCCGTTTTACTTAGTTTTTTACCATCATGGCGTTGAAGCCTCAGACCGAACGCGACGTTGTCAAACACGTTAAGGTGTGTAAATAAGGCGTACTTTTGGAATATCGTATTGACCGCCCGTTTATGCGGCGGTACATCATTAGTCCTCACACCATCAAAGAAGATATCTCCCGAAGTCGGTTTCAGGAAACCTCCGATAATCCGCAGGGTTGTGGTTTTACCGCAACCGCTCGGACCAAGCAGCGTGAGGAATTCTTTATCGTTTATGTAGAGATTTATGTTGTCTAAAACAACTTCATCGTCAAACGCCATCGAACAATCCGCCAGGCGAATCAACTCTTTTGCCACTTATCCTCCTCCTCACTTTTGAGCAGTA
>WRDH01000039.1 GCA_009783555.1 Oscillospiraceae bacterium | reverse complement strand
GTCCAGCAAGTCATAGGTACATTGCTTAAGCGGCTTCCAAATAATAATCATCAAAACAACCGAGTAAATGATACATAGTATTGGCTCGAAGTATAGAACAAAAACACCTTCTCTAAAAATATATATAATGGATATGGCGGCGAGTGCAATAAAATCAAAGGCAAGGTTATCCTTCAAGAGACGGTCTTGCGCGTCGGTCATTTTACCGGAAAGCGTTTTGCTGATTCTGCGGTGTTTTAAATATAGCCACATATCAATACATGTATTAATAGTTTTAACAGCGATGGCATATATCAATATATCGCTTGGTTTTATCGGCGAGGACAGAACTATTATTGAAGATACCAGCACGGTAACAAGTCCGATTTGCAAGAGCAGATTGGCTATAAAACCGCCGAACGACTCGAACTTACCCATGCCGTAATCATATTCGTGGTTTTTATTCTTTGCGAGCTTCCTTGAAATCTCATAAACTACCCAGGCTTGAACAACCAAAGTAACCGAACCGAGAGCGTCTGCTACAAGGATAAGTGAACGGCTCATGACAGCAAGGACAACCAACACAATCAGGTTTGGCAGTTCTGCTAATAGTTGAACCAATGCCACGTTTTTTTGTTTAATTAGCATGCTTGCGTTATAGTCCATTAGTCACCTCGGTGAAGCGGAGTTAAACTCCTGCTACAACCCCACGTACAACGTCATCACAATGAAAAACACAAGCAATGACCCGCACAATGTCTTGAAGCCTGCACGCAAGCTGCCCAAGGATTCCAGCCAGCGTATTTTATCAGCGTACTTGAAAATCCAAAAGCCCGCTGCGACGCTTGCAAAAAATATCATTGTTTTTTGAAAATAACCAAAAGCGTTTATGGACACCGGATAACGGAAGAAAAACTCAATTATCTGTGGGCCGAATATGCCGCCCGCAAGACGAGTTACACCGAGAAAAGCGATGGGAGCTACCCAGCATTTTTCTATTTCTATATCTGAATTATCCGCCTTACCTGTAAACATGACTGAAAACTTATAATAATAAACAATCGTGCAAAGACTTAACACAATGACAACAGCATACAACCACTGTGGTATATCATAAGTGATAAAATACTTTGATATACTGCCGTTAAAAAACGGCGCGCCGATTATGCCGAGCACAGCCAAAAACGCCGCAACACTCACAACAGGCATACGCTTGAACACTCCGCGTATACGGGTTATATCCGCCGTGCCATATACACGTATGATAACACTGGCGCATAAAAACAGCGTAGTCTTAAACACCGCATGATTTACAATGTGATATAGCCCGCCGATTCGCGAATACTCGCAGCCGGAGTTAAGCCCGATCATTATAAGTCCCACCTGCGAAATCGTGGAGTACGCAAGCAGCAACTTTATATCCGTTTGACAAAAAGCCATAACAGCACCGAACAGACCCATTATTATACCCAGCACTACAAACAACTCCGGTGCAGCTACGGGAGAGAATAAATCACTAAAGCAGATATATATATATATCGCGGATTTTATTTGCAAACCCGACAAAATCGCAGCAACACCCGAAGGTGCGCCCGGGTACAATCGTACTTTTGGAAGCCAACTGAAAAACGGGATAAGTGAGCATTTAAACGCCACGGCTGTCATAATCAAAGTGTATGGCAGCACAAGGTCGCTCTTATCCGTGGTAGCGAGTATTTCCGTTGCTGCAGCTAAATTCAGAACCCCCGTTAGCCTATATAAATACCCAAGCCCGAGCAGGAAAAATTGTATCGCAACGATGTTAAGCAACAGGAATATCTTGCCGTAAAATACATTGCGCCGTTCTCTGTCGTACATGGTGAGAATGACAATAACCAAAGTGCTGACTTCAACCAACACGAATATATTGAAAAAATCTCCGGTTAAAAACAGGCCTATTAAAGCCGCTTCCAAAATAAAAAGAAGAAAACGGAACATATACTGCTCCCGCTTATCCTTGTAGGTGAAAATAAATATCGCCAGAAAAATAAAAGCAGTAAGAAAAACAAAAACAGCGGAAAGAGAGTTTGCACGCAAAACAATCCCGAGTAACGAATCATAATCGCCGATATTGAAATATACTACCGTTTCCCGCGTTTGAATCAAAAGCCAAACCGATGCAGCCAAAAGCCCGGCCTGAAAAACGACGGACAATGCTTGCATGATACGGTTGCCTGATGTGATAAATAATATGACTGCAACCAGCACCGGCCCGATAACAAAGAATGGTAACATTAATCAACACCCCCTGTCGCCAGACGTTCCATCGTTTCCCAATCCGCGGTACCGTATTGCCTGCACATGGAGTTAAACATCGTGATTACAATTGCCGAAACAGCGAAGCCGATAATAATAGCGGTAATTGTCGCGGATTGAGGTACAGGGTCGGCGATAATTTGTATATCATCCAGTAAAGCGGGGTCATAAATAATCGGAGCCTCCGGTGTCGTACCCGTTACATTAAGCGTCAGCCAAAATAAAACAGTAGCAGTCTGCATAATCAACACCGATATGATGGTCTTGATTATATTATTACTAAACAGAACCCCAAAGAAACTAATAAAAAACAAGATTATTGAAAACATCGAAATATCCATTTCCTACCTCCGCTCGATGGTGATGAAGCGATAAAATAATACAAAGAATCCGCAGGCTACTTTTAAGCCGATTAGAATGTTCATCATGATTAGATAAATAACACGGTACACAGGCAGAATACTATCGGGAATATATGCTGAAATTCCCAACACAACCACAAAAATCGCAACCGCTACAATTGCGATAAAAATGACTTCCTCCAGCCGCACAATAACCTTGACCGGCAAATCATAAATACCGTGGATCAAATAGCGGCAGATAAAGAATGTTGCCACGGCAAGCCCGCCTTGAAATCCTCCGCCTGCGGAAATATGTCCGTTAGCAATCAAATATATGGCAAATATGAATATAACAGGGCAAATAAGACGCATGGTAAAAGCTGTCATACCGGAGCGTTCGATTTCGCTGCGCCGTCCTTTGTCCGGTGTGCTTCCAACAAAATAGGAAAGATGCACAACAGCAACCACCGATATAACAAGGATTAGTGCCTCAAATAGAGTGTCATAAACACGATATGCAAGATAAATTGCAGTGATGGAATTTTCTCCGCCCACATCTGTCATAAAGCGGGTTAGATACAAGTCTTTTAAGAATTCCGCAGGTTCTGCTTGGGGGATAAATAGTAAATATACCACAAATCCTGCTGCGGTTAACAATAAAGAAATAGCCCATCCAAACCATTTTGTTTTTTTATTTACAGACTCTGTATTGCGTTCACTATTGTAATAACGCTCAACGCACACAATAAAAAATATCGTGGAAAAGGCAGATGTTACTGCTTCTGCCATTGCAACATCCGGCGCACCCAGTAATAAGTAACCGACACTTACAATCAGCGAAAAAATGCCGAAGTAAATAATCATCCGGTACACGCGATGCTCAGCTATGATTATTACTGCACATACAAGTGCAAGAATTAGTATAGGGTAGGTCATTCGCCTTCCTCCTTGGGCTCGCTTTCCACATCGGCATCTATTTCATAGCCGCTGTAATACGCTGAGCGGACCATTATATGCGCAACAAGGGGGTTTAGAATAAGGACAAGCACAGTAATCAGCAGCAGCTTACCGGTAAAAAAGGTAAATCCGTGCCGTAGCATAAAACCGATAAATAAAGTCAGCAACCCCACGGTGTCAATCTTTGAAGCAGTAAGCACACGCGGGTAAAAATTCTTCATCTTAAATAGCCCGATAGCACCGGAAAACATAAACGCAAAGCCAATGCCGATAAAGATGTAACTGAGAATATTCATCATTATTATGACCATTCCTTTATTGAACTGTGGATTGCCACACCATCTGCGGATGGTTCGCAATGACGGGTTTAGGCCGGTTTTTTCATAATCGCAATACTAATCACTATTTGAAAGATCATCTTTTAAACGCTTTCTCCTCTTTGTAAACTGTACCCTGAATAAAAACAATGCAAGGAAAATCGTACCTATAAAACCGGTAAGGGCATAGATAATGGCGAAATCCATCAGAAACGCAAGCTCACGGTAAGATGAAATCGCAATGATTATAACAATGATTTTTGTACTGATCAGGTTATAACTCATCAGCCTGTCCCAAACGGAAGGACCACGCACCGCTCGGATTACATACAGCGATAGTAAAGTAAACAATAAAGCAAATTCAATCATTTTTTATCAGTCTCCTCGCTTGAAGATAATTCCGTCTTGGGCGGTTTTGACTTGGCTGGTTTTGACTTGGCTGGTTTCGTCTTGGGCGGTTCCGTCTTGGGTGGTTTCGTCTTGGGCGGTTTCGACTTGGCTGGTTTTGACTTGGCTGGTTTCGTCTTTGGCAGTTCCGTCTCGGGTCGTTCCGTCTTTGGCTGTTTCGTCTTGGGCAGTTCTGCTCTGCGCAAAAACGTCTCCAATTTATTCTTTAATGTTTCCTCGGCAATTTTCGGGTCAGGCGGCGTACCCTTGTCGCGTATCCATAATAATGTCATTTCATCGCCGATAATTTCAATCAGAGTGGAGCCGGGCGTAAGCGTAATAGAATCACCCAAAATTGTTTTGAGCGTTTCCGATTTGATGTCTGTTTGGATTGTTACAAAATCTACCTCGTATCCCCTAAACAGCATTTTAATCATATGAAAACCGGATATATAGATTTGCCCCACCAAATAGAACGGGAATAAAATCAGCTTGCTGAAACGAACATCGGTTATCTTTTTAATCGGAAGAAATTTTGCGAAAAAGAACAATGTACCGCATGCCACCAGCAAACCCACTGTAATATTCAGCCACGTCAAGCTCTCTGTAAAGAGAATCCAAATCAGCGTAAAAGATGTAACTGCAAAGATGTATCTTCCCATATATGTCTGTTCCTTACTTACTGTTCGGCGGGGATTACTCCCAGCTTTGTCATTCTGCGCGTTAGTCGCAGAATGACAAGGATGTATTGAATTGTTGCCTTTTTTTTATTTTCAAATCCACAGCGCCCTCAGCTTCCTTATCAAGCGGCTCATCATTGAGCTTACGCTCTTTTCTCTCATTCCTATGCGGGTTGCAATTTCCTTATGTGTCATCTCACCCCAAAAGCGCAGAGCAATAACCTCGCGCTCCCGCTCCGGCAGCGTTTTCAGAAGATTAAACAGACGGCGAAAATCTTCACTTGTGTCAATAGCTTCCTCAATGCTGTTTTCCGCCGCCGGTGTGTCGAAGTCTTCAATCGCAAGTGTGTTCTTATTGCTCCTGTAGTAATTTGCGACTATATTGTGAGCAATGGTAAACAGCCATGTTTTATACGATGCCTTTCGTTCATCGAAAGACGCGGCATATGCCAAAGCCCTGTAAAAAACATCGCTTGTCAAGTCCTCCGCCGTTTCCTTGTGCAGGACACGGTAGTATATGTAGTTATAAATTTTGGGGTAATACTCCTCAAAGTCAAACATGCTACACCACCTCTTTCTTTTTCTCATAGACTAATTACTCGATGCATAGTTATCAAATTCTTCTTCCGCAAGAAGAAACACCTCAACCAAAAGAGGATCAAAATGAACTCCCCTACCCTTGTGAATAATATTACGGGCAGTTTCTCTGTCTAACGGTAGCTTGTATGGTCTTAGCGAACGAAGCGCGTCATAAACATCTGCAATTGCGGTAATTCGAGCGCAAAGCGGGATTTCCTCACCCTTTAAGCCATACGGATAACCCTTGCCGTCCCATCTTTCGTGATGAAAACGGGTTATTTCACAAGCAAATTTTAAAAACTCATTATCGCCAAAAATCATCATAGACTTTTCCAACGAGTCTGCACCCAACACGGTATGGGTCTTGATAATTTCATATTCATCTGCGGTAAGCTTTCCCGGCTTCCTTAATATATTGTCAGCAATTGCAATCTTCCCTATATCATGTAATAATGCAGCCTGTGAAATTATACAAGCCTTTTTTGCGGTTAATCCCCAATCATCATTTTTTACCATTACATCAAGCATAAATGATATATAATCCTCTACGTGACGAACGTGTTCACCAGTATATCCATCACGAAGTTCCAACATATCAAGCATGGAAAATATGATAGCGCTATGACTTTTGTTTATCTGTTGTTCCATAATTTTTCATCCTTATAAAGTACCCGTTTTTATGTTATTAAGCGGTAACTGATTCCACCGTTTGACGCTTAACAAGGTCATAGAACTCGCCGCGTTTACTCATAAGCTCATCGTAGCCGCCTTCTTCCACGACTTTGCCATTGTCTAACATAATCACGCGGTCACACCCGCGGATGGTGGAAAGCCTGTGCGCGATAATAATACGGGTTGCTTTCAGCGCGTTGATAGAGTTGGCAACATGGCGCTGTGTGATGTTGTCGAGCGCACTGGTTGCTTCATCAAAGAAAATCAACTTAGGCCTTGATATCAGCGCGCGGGCTATAAGTATCCGCTGACGCTGTCCGCCTGACACACCTCCGCTGCCCTCGGTTATCATTGTGTGCATATTCATAGGCATATCACGGATGTCCTGAGCAATACCCGCAAGCTCCGCCGCCGCCCAAGCGTCATCTAAAGTCTTCCACGGTGCTGCGACAACTATGTTGGCGAAGATAGAACCCGCAAATAACTTGCCGTTTTGCAAGTCAACACCTATACATTGCCGCAGAGCGCGCAGGTCAAGAGAGTCAAGACTGTGCCCGTCGTAATAGATGCCGCCTGACTCCGGCTTTTCAAAACCGAGCAGCAGCCGCAAGAGCGTAGATTTTCCGCTGCCTGTCTTACCAACGACCGCTACATACTCGCCGGGACGGATTTTTATACTTAAATTGTCGAGAATCAACGGACCGTCCTTGCTATAGCGGAAGGATATATTGTTCATTTCCAGCGAGCCGGATAGTGAAACGATCTGCTTTTTACCCTCTTGGGTTTCAGGCTGCGCTTCCATCAGCGGTCGCACCATTTCGAGATTTGTCCGCACATCGGCGAAGGTGCTCGCCATGCTCGACAGCATCATTATCGCGCCCGACATCGCCCCGTATGCTGCCATAAATGCTATATAATTTGCCACTCCGATACCCGATGCTCCTGCAACATAGTACAGCAAAATCGCACCACCCATTGAGATAAACAAATTCATGGGTTCAAGCAGTCGCAGGAACATAGGCGGTGAATAGGTCAGTTTCCCGATTTCCTTGTAGCTTGCCGCCCATTTAGCGAACGCCCGCTTCTTTGCGCCGGTGAGTTTGATTTTTTGTATACCCGATATCAGCGCGAACAGCAGTGCCGTCAGTTTTGCAGATGCTTTCATACGCTTGCGGGATATTCTCAAGGTTAAGACTGTAGTAACAATAGACGTTACCAGCATTGTTGTCATAACCAGGAGCGCAGGTGCGACCATCGCGGGTGCGTAAAGATTCATCTGAAACAGGAATACAAGCGAGAAAACGGCTGTCAACCCCGTGGACATAAACGTATTGGAAATGGTCTGACACAGGCCGGTAAGGCACTGCATGCGATTTGCGACCTCTCCTGCGGCATAGTCATTAAAGAACGTGACGGGCAGAGACAGTACCCGCATCATAGCTGCATTCTGCACACGGACAAACAGCGTAGAAAACCGCGTCAGCACAAGGTTTCGTGCAAGTCCGAACAACATGGAGCCGATAGCCGTGCCAAGAAGCAGAAATCCGACGGTCAGTATATTGGTCTTTATACCAGACGGGATGACTGTGCCGTAAAGCTGACTGTTTACATAAGGCGCGGCAAGCCCCAGCAGCGATACTATAAGGCTGATGACCATAACATAGATAAAATCCGAAAGCCGTGCGTTTTTAATCATAAACATCGTCAAATCCGGAAGCCGCAGCTTTTTAAGCGCAAATGGTTTGTAGAAGCAAAACGCATCCTCGGCAATATTCATCGCTGTCTTTTTGTTAACCTTGATCTTCTTGCCATCTTTATCGCTGTATGTGTAACCGCCGACCCTACCGGGAAGCAGAGTCACCGGTTCACCGTCAATTGTACAGCCGAAGAACGGGTCAACCGAATCCTTCCACCACTGCCCTTTGAGTTCCACCCGCCGCCGCATACAGCCTGAGGGACGGAGCATATATTCAACTTGCGCTTCCATATCGGTAAGATTTTCCGGCAGTTCAGGGATTTCGATTTTCAGATAAGTCAGTATTATGCTGATTGCATCGGTCACGTCCGTCGTTTTCATCCCCGGGTTTTTGTACAGAATGGATACAAGGTCGGCAAACGCTCCCTCAAACATGATGTCATCACCGGTTCTGCGTATATTTAATTGCTCATCGAAAATGTTGATTTCTTTCATACTAATGAACATTCCCTTCACTGTTTATCCTATATGTTTGCCTGTAGGGGTGACCGCCCTCGGTCGCCCGTTATCCCTTTGTTGCCCATCTTGCGGGCGACCGGGGGCGGTCGCCCCTACATAGATTCCCCTACTCCGTTGCAACCAATTCTTTATACCTGCCGTCTTTGGCATATAGCTCTTTATGTGTACCGCGCTCGACGACTTCGCCTTTTTCCAATACGATTATCTCGTCGCAATCACGTACTGTTGACAAGCGGTGCGCTATAATCACACAGGAGCAGCCGATTTTGCGAATGTTGTTCATTACCGTTTCTTCAGTTTTAGCATCCAGTGCACTGGTGGCTTCATCGAGTACCGCAATTGTCGGCTCTTGCGCCAGCACACGGGCGATTTCAAGCCTCTGCCGCTGACCGCCGGAAAAATTCTTGCCGTTTTCCAAAACTGTCTGCTTATAGCCGCCCGGACGCGATACGATAGTTTCGTGTATATCAGCATCACGCGCAGCAAGAATCACAACAAAGTCCTCAATAGACGGATCCCACATCCGTATATTTTCAGCTACGGTATCTTCAAACAGCGTAACCTCTTGATCGACCATAGAGACCGAGCTTCGGAAGGAATACTCGTCAATTTCTATACGTTTCTTGCCGTCGAAAGTGATCTCACCCTCCCACGGCTCGTACAAGCCCGTTATCAGCTTGGCGATTGTGGATTTACCCGAACCCGATGCTCCAACGATTGCAACCGACTTTCCCGGTGGCAGCTCAAGTGAAAAATCTTTTATTAATGCCTGAGAGAGTTTGTTATAACCGAATGTAATATTGTTAATCTTCAACTCGCCCGACAGCTTTCCGGTGCTGTCTTCCGCGTCACCGGTAAACTCCGGTTCTACCTTGTAGTTCATAACATCTTCTATGCGCTCCATATCCGTGCGCATAGTGGTAAAGCTCTGCATAATGCCCGAAAGCTGACCGACAGGAGCGAGGAACGATCCGAGAAAGCCCTGAAATGCAATCAGCATTCCAATCGTCATATAACCGTCCATAATGAACATGACACCGAACATCATCACCGCAAGATTCAGGATTTGTCCGATGATAGAAGGAATCAATCCGAAGTACATCGAGAACTTTTGACTTGCCATACCTGCATTGTGTTGCTTTGCCAGGTAACCGGCGTAACGCTCGAATACGCCACCCTCCGCACCCGACGCCTTGATCGTTTCAATCATGTCAATACTAGACATTGTCAGCGAACTCAGATTACCGCCCGACGATTGCGACAACCGGGCAAAAGTGACACTCTTCTTTGCCATGTACTGCGACAATATCATGTTGAGAGCTGCCGACGATATTCCGATTATCGTCAGAATCGGATTGTATTGCAGCAGCATTATAAAGTAGAAAATCATCAGCCCGAAACTCATCAGAATAGGAGAAAGCTGCGATATCAGCGTGGACGCGATTCCCTCATTTGAACCCTGCCGCATGAGAATGTCACCGGTGTACCGCTGAGAGAAGAAGTCCATAGGAAGACGCAAAACGTGCCACATGAACTCCGCGTTTGCAGTAATTGCGAACCGCCCCTCCATACGCAGTTGGTATATTGCGTTGACTACCGCCATAATTACCCTGACGAGCATGGCGATTGACATGGCGATGATAAACGGGATTAGCCACGAGCGCGCCTGACCACCCAGAATATCGTCCATGAATATCCGGGAAAAAATAGGATTCAGAATGTCTATCAGCGAACCGAATACACCCATCAGGAATACAAAAATAAATGCGGGTATCGTGCCTTTAAGACGGGACAGAGCAAAGTTCAGCACGCTTCTCGGCTTACCCTCCGGCACAAATTCCGGCGTAGTTTCAAAGGTCATAACAATGCCGGTGAAAGCACTGTCGAACTCTTCGAGAGAAACCTCTGTTGTTCCGCGTCCGGGGTCGTTTATGACTGCGCAATTTTTCTTAAAACCATTAAGTACCACGAAGTGATTAAAATTCCAATGGATGATTGCAGGGAGTTTAATGTCGAAAAGCTCTGCAGGCTCCATGCGATAAGCTGTTGGCTTGAGTCCGTAAGAAACTGCTGCACGATACATATTTCGGGCATTGCAACCGTCGCGTGATACGCCGCAATCTGCGCGTACCTGCTCAAGCGGGATCCATTTTTTATAGTATGCCAGTATCATACAAAGAGAAGCTGCACCGCATTCAAGTGCTTCCATCTGCATAATGAATGGAACCTTTTCAACTTTTTTGGTTCTATTAACCAAAGCCATTTGTCTCTCCCTTTACCTGATATATCTTTAACAAATTAACAGTTGTTCTCATCACTCTATCTGAACATTAAATCAATTGGTCTGCGCTCCTCGGTAATGACGGTCATTAAGCAAGTTGAACCTGCTAAAACGTCGATACTTGCTCCTCTTGTTTTTGACCATCTTGGAGTACCGTCTGTTGTTGTTTCAAGCGTTATAACAACCTCTATCAGATTACCCGAAGGTAAAATCAGGAAATCCGCATCGTTGCCGAACCGGTCGCGAATCATATTTGCAGTAATCGGGGTACGGCTAATACTCCTTATTGTTCCGTATATATAGCCAAACTGCTCACGAGGCGCGTAATCGGGTGAAACGCGAACACTCATGCCTTCAGACAAAGCACGTGTCTCGTCGATAGGAAGGAAGCTATATACCGCCATCGGACCGTCCCCGCGGACAAGGGTAGTTCCGGAGATATCCGTTGTTTCAGGTATCGAACCCAGCAGCCCCCACACGATAAACGCTGCAAACGTCACCACCAGACCTGCCATGATGCACCAAACACCGGGACCCGCCACCTTCATGTATTCATTAAGCTGCTCAGGAGATGAAATCCTGTCAAGCGCGCTCTTTCTGAAAATTCTATTCTCCATGTTATTGTTCCTCCCCCGTTATCTCCAACGCCAACATCGTTATGTCGTCAGCCTGCTCTGCACCATCGGCGAAGATGTCCACTTCTTCTTTAATCTTTGCGACAAGCTCCTTTACGGATATGTTTACGTACTTATTAGCGGTTTCAATCAGATGCGGGTCTGAGAACAGTTCGTTTTCGGGGTTCATCGCCTCGGTAACTCCGTCGGTGTAAAGGTAGAGAACATCCCCGGATTCAAGTGTTATTTCATATTCGGTATACTTTACATCTTCAAAGCCTGCCAAAATAAATGCGGGTTTGTTATGCAAAAACTCGTATGTTCCGCCGGCTTTTTTAATGAGCGGGAAGTTATGCCCGGCATTGACGTATGTAAAACGTCCGCTCGGGATATCCAAATACCCCATAAACGCTGTTACAAACATACCTGCATCGTTGTTTTCGCATAAGAGGTTATTCACTGCCGTAAAGACCTCTCCCGGCGACTTGCCATTTTGAGCGTTGTTCTTGATGAGTGTCTTGGCAATAACCATAAACAAAGCTGCGGGAACACCTTTGCCCGATACGTCTGCCATCACTACGGCAAGGGTATTGTCGTCCGTCATGAAGAAATCGTAGAAATCGCCGCCGACTTCTTTTGCGGGAATCATACTTGCATACAGATCAAACTCGCTTCTTTCCGGGAAGGGCGGGAATATACACGGCAGCATAGATGCCTGTATCTTTGTCGCGACATCCAGCTCCGCACCGATTCGTTCTTTCTCGGCAGTGACCTTTTCCAAATTTGTTATGTACAGCACCAAATCATCCGTCATTTTATTAAAATGGGAAGCAAGTACGCCGATTTCGTCATTCGTTTTTATATCAATCTTACTCTCTAAGTTACCCTTACCGACTTCGATTACACCGTTTGTTAATTTGATTATGGGTTTAGTAACCGAACCCGAAATCATGATGGATAAAATCAATACCGCAATTATAATTATGCAGGTCAGCATTATAAAACGAAACATCACACTGTTTAGCATTGCACGGATTTGCTCCCGTACCTCAATTGCTTGATTATCGATGTCGGCTTTCATCATTAAAGCGTCTGCGATGATTTCATCGTATTCAACAGCTATACCCAACGACCAGCCCGTAACAGAAAGCGGCGCGTAGGCAATGTAATGCTCAACACTATTAACCGTCACCCTGCGTACAGCCGATTCACCCGCGGCCATACTCGCCAATACTTCTCCGTATTCGCCGCCTGCGCTGCTGAACCCGTCCTGATTTGATGCGTCAAAAGCCGGATGTGCCAAATATCTGCCGTTGCTGTCTATTAAGAAAGCGTATCCTGTTTCGCCGATTCTGAAGTTGAGGATATTTTCGATCATCGTTGATAAATGGATATCCGTGGCAACCACTCCTGCAGGATTTCCCGCTCCGTCCTTGTAAACAAAGGCGCATGTCGTCAGTAAAAATCCAAACGCATCGAGGTATGTATCAAGCCAGACCGGTGTGTTTGAATCAATCGCAGCTAAAAACCAAGGACGTACACGCGGGTCAAAATCAGGGTTATGTGCATTTGACACCGACCATCTGAAATTGATGCCCGTAACGCTTCCGAGATAAGCGTTGGACATATACGGATTCGTCATTTGAATAGGTCCGAAAACATGTTCCGCATTACCAATCAGTAATATTTCCCTTTCAATTTGAGGTGTAATTTCGACATCCTTCGCTACCATTAACTTAGCAGTTGCAATATCACCTCGCACCTCATCCGGAAGCGGCAGCGGTCTGCCCGTGAAGTCGCCCGGATTTGAGTACACGCTGTGCATAAACCCGCTCATAGTCTCAACATTACGTTGTATCATCAGCAATGTTTCATTACATTCCGCAGCCTGGGAAAGAGCAAGCCGTATCATGTAAGATTCCGCCTGGTCTATTAAAGCCTGCTTGCTGTTATCTGATGCATAGAAGCCCAACTGCACGTTTGCATCCTGTGAGTAACCCGACAGATTCAACAGCTCTGTATATGAAATCGTAGAAACAGCAATCATCGAAACAATCGAAATGCTGAGTATAACAAGCAGAAGTTTAGTTGCGAATTTAAGGTTTTTCATGGCTTTATTCCTTTTTGGTTATTTATTGTTTCCGGTAAATACTTGATGTTACTATCATTTAGCAGTTTCCAGAAGCATTTCTACAAACCCTTCATAACTATATCCGGCTGCTGCTGCACATTCGCTCATGCTGCTGTAACCCGGAACTAATCCCGGTACAGCGTTGATTTCCAGTAAGTAAAACTTCCCGTCGCTTAGATGGTAGTCCAGTCTCGCAAACCCGGACGCACCTGATAGTGTAGCTGCGATAAGAGTAATACAGGTTATCTCATCTGCTTGTCCCTGTGTTAAATTATGAGTTCTTACGGAGCTTCCACCCGGAAAAGTCTTAAACTCATTGTTTGAGCCGTCAAGAACTTCAACAAGCGGCAGTGCAGTCATAGCACCGTCTATTTCAAGAATACCCTGTGTAAAGAACCGCCCTTCAACATATGCTTCAACCAGTAAAACATCATCATATATAAAAGATTTCCGAATACCCGCAAACGATTCCTCATCCTTAATAAAAACCATTCCGTACCTGTTTCCTTGTGTCGGCGGTTTTACTACAACGGGTAGCGACATTTCATTAGCTTTTACTTTATCCGTAAAATCGTTGAACGAATCGTTTATAAATTCATCAAAACTGTATTCAAAGTAATCAGGTGTTAAAATCCCTCCATCCCGCCAAATCTTTTTGCACTCTGTTTTATGATTAATAATTGCCGCACCCTGAGGACGCGAACCGATGTAAGGGATTTTCAGATATTCCAACAAACCTTGAATGGTGCCGTCGCCGTGATGCTTTCCCTGGACTAACGGAAATATAACATCGGGCGAAGATTCTTCAATATTGTCAATTAAGTTATTATCATATTCGATTTCGGAAACAGTATGCCCGAGCTTGCGGAGCACATCCGATACGCATTTACCCGATTCCCGCGAGGGACCCTGTTCTTCCGAGAACCCTCCGCTTATAACGGCGACTTTTTTTCCTATCATAACGCAGCCTCTTTTCTGCTAAGTATTAATATAAACAATGTTCCCGCCAACCCGCAGACGATAAACAAAGCTCCCATCGCTCCCAGACCCCCAAAGCCGTTCATAATAAACAACCCGAACACCGGCGGAGCGAGCATCGCGGCTGCTTTTTTAAATAAGCTGATAAACGTCATCATACGTATCGAGCCGAATCTTTGTGAAACCCTTGTATCGAGCAGGTATGAATTCTGAACCGAAAAGCCGAACCCGTCTGCTGAACCTAATAATGCTCCGGCAATCAAAATCGCAACAAATCCGCCTATATAAGCCGCAGCGAACAATGCAGCAGATATTACTAACATATGAAGTGTGTTTATGAGCAGCGGTATTTTTATGTAACGCCAAACGATTTTAAGAAGTACCATTGAGCTGATATATACAAGACAAAGGTTATAGACAAGTGAAACCCTTCCTATGTATGCTGTGGGGAGTTCAAGATTGTTTATATACAGTGGCATCAGATATCCGTTAAAAGCATCGGCAACCGATGTCGGGATAACGATTAACACCAGAAATACAAAAAACACCGCGAAATCCCGTACTCCCAATATAATTTTTTCACCGCTCCGGGCTGTGCCTGCAGTCTTTACTGCGTTTTTCATAATTAAAACGAAAGCGGCGGCTGTTAATGCCAGAATTGCCGAAACCAGCAATACAGTATTAAAACCTGCCATATCCGCCAAAACCGCACCGAATGCAACCCCGCACATAACGCCCGCGTATATACCCGAAGATAGCCCTGCAAAATTCAAAGCGCGGTTTTCGTTTAATGTGGCGATGTTGCGCAAAGTCATCCAACAAAAGCCGTAGCCCAAACCAACCAAGGCACGTGAAGCTATAAAAGCGAAAACATTTGGTGAAAGAGCAGATGCAAGAAGCCCTGCAACAAAAAGTCCTGAACCTGCGAGATACAGCGGCTTCCAGCCTTTTTTTCTGAAGAACCCCGGCGTTAGAATTATTGCGGCGCAACTGAAGAGAGCCTCGACAGAATAAGGCAATCCCGCGACAAAATCTGCATTCGGGTGGCTGCCGGCAAAGTTACGCGCCATTATGGGGATAAACGAGGTTCCAAGGAATCCCGTGAAATAAAACAGAAACGCTATCTGACGTAAATATAACGCAGGGTCTTTTTCTGTTTTCATTTGCTTGCTGTTTAGCAGTTTAATAGCTAAATAGACAATTTCTGCCATCAACAATACTGATATAACAAGGGACATAATCATTGACAATGCAAAATCCTGTAAATGGTTTCTAAAGTATGCCGTTGATTTCCTCATCAACAGCCTGCCGTCACTTATGGGGAAGCGAAAATAATGTTCCGGGTCATTTACATCATCAAAACCGACCAACAATACCGCTTCCACGCACTGCGGCATTCCCGTTTCAAGATCAAGTGTCCGGAAATCGTTTAAAGTATTACCCGGTGCTGCATCCTGAAGCTCGATAAAATATGAATATGCGGCATCGAAGCTTCTGTTTTGGAGCTCGGTTTGATTTACAGCATAAACGGAGAACCCGAAGCTGAATTGCATTACGATTTGAAAGCCAATGACAGCAAACAGAATCTCACGCGTAGCCAGGCGCCCGTCAAACTCAAAAATCTGACCCCGGAGCGCGTATATAATTTGTGCAACTGCTGTTACAGCGGCGACCAGGACCAACGTTGTAAGCAATACATTTGACATGGTGCCGACATTAAGCATGATCCATACGAAAACACCGAGTACAGCGGTTAAGCCCGTGCAAAAAACCGCAAGGGCGAGCCTTATTCTTTTAGCGTTCATTTCATGGTTTGCTTCCATCATTATCTTCCCGTGTTTATTTTTTATATACGCTCCTGTGTTATCTGAGCAGCAGCTCGTCCAATGCCACCAGCCCGATTACGTTTTTTACATTTTCGGACGGATTGTCGATTTGGAGCTTTCCTCCCGTGCTTTTCAGTTTTTTGTACATGGCGAGAATGACTCTGATACCTGCCGAACTGAATGAGTTAACTAAGCACATATTTATAATGATGCGGTTACAGCCCGATTGGGCAGCTTTTTCAAGTAAGTCCTCCATAAACGACGCTTCGTTTAATCCCACATGACCTTTGAGCGCGAAATAAGCTGTTCCATCGGAGTTACTTTCTTCTGTAAACGAAAATCCACGGCTATCACTGCCGTCTCCGCTTTTATTTATAAAAATCATGAATTTTCCTCCCTGAAAAAATTATCATAAGAAAAATCAATCACCGCAATCATTTCAACTCTCTTGTTTCTCACGCCGATGACCATATCCTTGGCGAGTGTTGCGATGATGGACTTCTCAAGTCCGTCCCATTGTTCGTCAAGCGGCTTTTTGGGTCGTTCTTCCTGAAACGCCGACAGTGAAAAATACGGCATCATATCCACACCATATAGATGTGGTATGTCTGAACAATAAGCACTTGAAATTTGAGCATATTCGTTACTGCCTGTCAGAAGGTTTTCGAAAACTGCGCTGATTTTTCCGAATATGCCTTTTGTTGCTTCGTTCCCGCCGCTGCTTGAAAGCGAAAGCAATTTTCCCTTCTGCTCTGTGCTGACAAGGGTTTCCACGCTGAGATGTAACGTAAAACGCTGACCTTCGTTCTCAATAAAATACTCATATGACAAGTTCTCAAACAAACGAACGGTCAGGGACAGCATTTCCTCCGCAAGCAGTCGCAGCTTGTCGGATGCAACAGGCGGCAGCTTGCTAAATTCGCCAATCCTCTTCGTTTCGGACAGTATACGTTCTATTCCTTGTTCTTCGGTGTATATATCGGACTTCATTGTTGTGATCCTCCCGTTAAATAAATGACAAATGATAAATGACAAATGACAAATGATAAAGACTTTTCATAGGTTATTTGACATTATCTATAACAAGAATTAATTTTCGATGCTTTATGGAATTTATACAGAAGTTATATAATCGTCAGAATTCCTGAAAACCCGGTCACGTCAAAAACCTCCATTACTTCTGATGAGACGTTTTTCAGCTTCAGACTTTTGTCCGTGTTTTGTGCGATTTTCTGTCCTTGCAGCAGCACCCGCAATCCGGCTGATGAAACATATGCAACCTCTGCAAAATCCAGTTCGGTTGCTTCAAATGATTGCAAAGCTTCCGATAATACTGTTTGTAATTTCGGAGCGGTAATTGTATCGAGCCTTCCCGTAAGAATCAGCTCTATACTCTCATTCATTTCGTTTTTCTTGATTTCCATTTACTTTCTCTCCTTAACTTTATTCTGCTTTTTATACTCCGGCTCAACGCCGGCTCTGTCAACTCAAGTTACTGCAAGGGTAACAAATTTTTCATATTTGGACAAATACCCATGGTGGCATAGAAAGAAATTTATTTTTGTTAATTGATATAAGATAAAAATTTATTTCACAACTATACCACCACGGGTACTTTTCAATATTGACAGCCCTTGATAACATCAATTAAAAAAAAGTACCCGTGGTGGTATAGGCAATAAACGCAATATTTGTTATTCGCAATATCTTATGCTATTATTTTGTTTATTCGGAAGTGATTGGAGGAGTGAATGTGGAGCAATCAATTTTAAAAGCGCAAGCTCCGAGAACTGCGCTAATGAAACTTCTTGACGGTCTGTTGGCAAAACGTTTCATATACATACACGCGCCTGCCGGTTTCGGTAAAACCGTATCTTCTCTTTTATGGCTGGAGCACCGGGAAAAAACAGCAGGTATCAAACGCGCATGGGTCAGTCTTGACGAATATGACAATAAAACAGCAGAATTTTGCAAGAGGTTTGTTACAGCACTGGCAAGCATTCAACCTGAAAACGATAAATTAAACGACCTTATAACCCATCAGGTTTTTAACACTTCTCCGGTGGAATTTACGTTGCACGCATTAGATGTTCTTACTAAAGAAAAGGATGATATCATAGTTGTTCTTGATGATTTGCATATCATTAAGAATGATGAAATACTTAAACTGATACCTATTCTCTTTAAGCGTTTGCCGACCAACTTCACAATCTTGCTTATCAGCCGTACAACACCTCCGGACAGTCTGTCCGAAATGGTTGCAAAAGAGGAACTGGCTGTTATAGATGCAGGATATCTGCAGTTCTCAAGCGGAGAGATAAAAGTCTTTTTTGACAGGAACGGGCGATTTCTCTCATCAAAGCAAGCCGACGAAATTCTGGCATCTACCGGCGGGTGGGCAATCGGTATACGGGCGCTTCTGATGTCGGATGAAAAATCATATAACATCGACCTGACCGGACGGTATCTTGAAAGCTTTTTAAAAGAACACGTATGGGAGAGATGGGACGACCGGCTCAGATACTTTATGACGCTTGTGTCTGTAGCGGAGGAGCTCACCCCGGATTTATGCGAGTATCTCATAGCGGACGAAAAGATATTAAGAAATACTAAAGTAACAGAGATGCTGGCGGAGCTTTTACGCGAAAATGCTTTTTTGAGAGAAACCGGAGACAACACATACAGATTTCATGATTTATTCCGGGAGTTCTTACTGCATATGCTTGAAGATCTCGGAGAACAATTGCTTCACAGACAATGGGACAGAATCGGCGATTATTTTCACAAAAAGGAGGACTTTTTCCGTGCGGTGGCATATTACACAAAAGGTAAAAATGATAAAGGGGTAGCTGATTCCTTATACCACATGTATGATTACAGTTCGTCTTACGCGTCTATTCAAGACACGCTCTACAGCATCCATTTATCCGTAAATGATTCAATTGTTGAAAAATATCCTTTTCTGCTGGAAGTCCAAATTTGGGCTGCTTATGTTGAAGGCCGCGCAGAAGAATTTGAAGGTTACTTAGACAGGTATTACAAGTTATCTCCAAAGATTATTTTGAAAAACCCAAGATCTGCCTTGATTTTAGTAATGTTACGTGCTATTGATTACAGAGTAAGTCTTATCCGTACGCTTCAAACGATACAAAAAATCCCCTTCAAAGGAAGTATAAAAGCTCCCACGCCAAGCACTTCACAAAACATGCCTTTTTTCCACAGATCCTTTCGTGATTTTTCGGAATATGTTTTTGAAACAGAAAAAAACATGGTCACACTTGATAAGACCGTGGGTATTATTGTCGGCACGGAATATGTTCCTATGAAAAGTTGTATTAATGCAGGACTTCATTACGAGAGAGGTGAACTTGAAGAGGCTCGCGAGCATGCGCTTTCTGCTTGTGCGAATATACCGGATAGATGCTCAGCGGAAATAATGTTCTGTTCCATGATGATTTTAGCGTCTACGTTATATGCCGAGGGTCAAAACGCGGAAGCAGAGAAAACGGTTGATGATATAAGGGATATGATTGAAAGAGAAAAAGCTTATTACTTAAATCACAACCTTCGAGCTTATATGATCAGGCTTCGTTTGACTAACGGAGATATTGACGCGGCTAAAGATTGGTTAAAGGACAACAATGGAAACATGTATAATAGCATGGTGTTTTTCAAGCTGTACCAGTACTTTACGACTGCCAGAGCGCATATAGTATTGGAAAACACTTCCAATGCGATATTATTCCTGAAAAAGCTTTTGGAGTTAAGTGAGCGTTACAGACGCACCCTTGATATCATTGAAGCACGCATACTGCTTTCAATCGTGTATTGGAAAAAAGGGGGTCACGGACAGACGATTGCGCTGGATTATTTGGAGCAGGCAATACTGGAGGCGCACGATTACGGATTCATTCAAGTGTTTGCCAACGAAGGCGCGGAGCTTATAAATATGCTTCAAAGGATACAAAAACGCACTGCGCAAAGCAACTATAAAGGAAGTAAAGTACCCGGCGGTTTCGTAAAAACGCTGTATTTTGCCGCCGTCACGGAATCTAAGCGTTCCAAAGGTCTTACCGGGGGACGGCAGAGTGATATGTTAATGTTTACTGACAAGCAGAAAGAAGTTATGCATTTGATGTGCGAAGGTTTCAGCAGAAATGAAATAGCAACAAAAATGGGACTCAAGCCAAACGGCGTAAAGTCCCACATAACGCTGATATATAAGAAGCTCGATGTATCAAACAGCATCGATGCTGTACTGAAGATTAAGGCAATGTCATTGCCGGGCGGCAAACGTTAAAACGAGTCAGTTATTTAACTTTTCGTCAATTAGTTTTTGTATATCCTCAAGGGATTTGCCCGGTACTTGACCCATTAGACGTACTTGCCGCAGAACCATCTCCGGTATTGCATTGACATGCATGTATTCAAGAGAACCCGGTTCGGGATTGGTGTCAATCCTTGCATACATTGGAGAAATATTCTTTAACTCATTAAGGAATTCCTCGCTGCCTTCCATTCGTACAATATCGCGAACCGTAGTGTTTACGTCTGCTATGAACGGCAGTTTAACCGTTGATTCGACTGAAACCTCAGCCATGGCAGCGATATCACAGGAAGAGCGGCCGAGCATGATTTTATAGACACCGGATAGGACGTGGAAGTCTTTTAATTTTGTGTTGTAATAGGTAAATGCGGATTTATCCGGAGTGAATGAAATTGTTTTAGTTTCACCCGGCTCAAGTGTTACTTTTATGAAGTCACGAAGCTCCTTATCTGCGCGGATAAGCCTGTCGTCCTTTTCCTTTAACCCGACATATAGCTGAATGATTTCTTTACCCGCCACTGTGCCGGTGTTAGTAATGTCCGCTGTTACTTCCAACTTATCTGTATCTTTAATTGAGGATTTGTTGAGGCGCAGGTTTGAATACTTAAATGTTGTGTAGCTCAGTCCGTGCCCAAACGGGAAAAGGACATTCATTTCTTTGGTATCATAATAGCGGTAGCCTACGAAAATTCCCTCGCGATACTCGGTTACATCGTGCTCGCCGATATAATAAAGATACGACGGGTTATCACTTAGTTTAACAGGCATAGATTCTGCAAGCTTCCCGCACGGGTTTGCCGTGCCGAACAGGATGTCGGCAATTGCTCCGCCGCCTGCCTGACCGCCCAAATACGCTTCGAGTATAGCACTTACCTTGTCCGACCAGGGCATCTCGACAGGTGAGCCGTTATGCAGCACAACAACAACGTTTTCGTTTACATCGGCAACAGCTTCAATCAAGCTGTTCTGTCCTTCGGGCAGGCGCATATGCGTTCTGTCAAAGCCTTCTGATTCGTAGGCGGGCGGAAGTCCTATAAACAGGACGCAAACGTCCGCAGTTTCGGCAATTGCTACCGCTTCTGCCTGCAAAGCATCGTCAGGTTCATCACATTTGTTTATATTATACCCCTTGCAGTATTTAATATCTGCGTACTCCTTGGCTGCCAAAAGTGCGGTCGTCAGTGATATCGGGTTAACCTGAGAGCTGCCCGCACCTTGATATCTCGGCTTCTCCGCAAACTCGCCGATAAAAGCTATATTCGCTTCCTTGTTCAATGGTAACAGCTTTTTGTCGTTTTTAAGAAGCACCATCGATTCGCTTGCGATTTTTCGTGCGAGTGCGTTATGTTTATTGGGATCGAGGGCTTTTACATCTGTGCTTTTAATCTTACGATTCTCTCCACTGCGGTATTTTCCGCAATGCCTTTTATCCCCGCTTAAGTCCAAAATTACATTCAAAAGCCTTTCTACGGCAAGGTCAAGCGTCGCTTCCGGCAGCTCGCCCGAACGTACGGCTTTTATTATATACTCATCGTTGGACGGCTCCGCCACACCCGGCATTTCCAGCTCCAAGCCTGCAATAATTCCCTTTACGCGGTCATTTACAGCACCCCAGTCACTGACAACAATACCTTCAAAACCCCATTCATCGCGCAGTATCTCTGTCAGCAAACGATAGCTTTCTGATGCGTACTCGCCGTTGACTCTGTTGTATGAGCACATTACTGTTGCAGGAGCAGCATCTTCTACTGCTTTTTTAAATGCCGGTAAATATATCTCCCGCAGCGTTCGCTCATCTATTTGTGAGTCGCTCGACCAGCGGCGCGTCTCCTGATTGTTCGCCGCATAGTGCTTCAGGCTTGTACCGACACCCTTGCTTTGAACTCCTTTGATGAATGATGTTGCCATTTCCCCTGCAAGATAAGGGTCTTCCGAGAAATACTCAAAGTTACGTCCGCACAGCGGGGAGCGTTTGATATTAACGCCCGGACCCAGGACTATGCTGATGTTTTCGGCTATACATTCATCAGCGATCGCCTCTCCCATTTCTTTGAGAAGCTCTCTGTCAAATGAACAAGCACTGAGCACCGCAGGCGGGAAGCATGTCGCAGGGACGCTATGCCGTTCACCGGACTCCGGTCCTGACACGATTTTGCGCAGTCCGTGCGGACCGTCTGTCATCAAAATAGATGGAATTCCCAGCCTCTCCACGGGTTTTGTCTCCCAGTAGTTTTTGCCTGAACACAGCCCTGCCTTCTCCTCAAGTGTCATTTCCGAAACTATTTTTTTTATATCCATGCCTTCCTCCTACGGCTTAAATATTACAGTTAGACAGATGAACCATCCCATTGTCTTTTGTTTCTGCAGAACAGAGGAAAAGTCAACTAATCTGTATATTTTTATCATCCGGCACAAATTTGAAGATGATTGCCGCTGCAATAAATAGTATCACAATTCCTGCAATTCCAAGATGCGCATGACCCGTCCACAATGAGATTACCGCAAATAAGGATGTCCCCATAATTGAAGCAAGACGCCCGAAGATGTTATAAAATCCGAAAAACTCATTGGATTTGTCTTTTGGCACAATCTTGCCGAAATACGCACGGCTTAGTGCTTGAATGCCGCCTTGTGCAGTACCGACCAACATGGCAAGACCCCAAAACATACCTGTCAGAAAACGTATATCACGATCGGCACTCATTAGAAGCGCGATAAGGCAAATAACGATATAAGTTCCTATCCCGAAGTAAATTAGTGTTTTTGTTCCAAACTTGTCCGCAAGCCGTCCATAAACTATCGCACACGGTCCCGCCACAAGTTGTGTCACAAGCAATACAAGCAGGAGATCAACCTGTCCGATGCCAATCGTCATTCCATAGGCTGTAGCCATGCTGATTATCGAGCTTACACCATCGTAATAAAGGAAAAAAGCCAACAGAAACAGCAGAACGGGTTTATGCTTGCAGATTTCTTTGATTGTAAGCCATACCTTCACAAAACTTTTTCGTACATATTTCGTTTCTACAGGTGACCCGTACTTTTGGTTTACGTTACGAAACATTGGTATCGTGAACAACAGCCACCATACGGCAGTTATCAGGAAAGCGATGCGATAAGCTGTCACCATAGACATGGAAATAACATCCAGTTGAATAAGTAAAATCGGTGCAATACTTACAATAAACGGCGGAACGCACCCAAGATACCCAACACCAAAAGCAAATGTTGAAACACGGTTCATCCGCTCGTTGGGGGAGACATCCACTAAAAACGCATTGTAAACCTTGTTTGCTCCCTGATATCCTATCATTGACACAATATATACAGAAAGCAGAAGAAACCACATATGCTCCGGAACAAAGGCAATGCCTACCGTAGCTGCAACACCCAGCACGACAAACGAATTAAAAACAAGTTTTTTCTTTCCAAGATATCCGGTAAGAGTTCCGATAATCGGTGCTAATAATCCGCTAAACAGCATGGCGGCAGCCGTTGCAAATCCCCAATATGCATTTGCGACAACCCTGTCTCCAAGCGCAGCTTCAGCAGACGTCATATAATACATACCCATGATTGTTGCCATTACTGTTATAGTGTATGGTGATTCTGCTAAATCGTATAAAACCCAGGACTTCTCTTGCTTACTTAACCATTTAAACATTCATTCACATCCTCAACTCTTATGGATGGACTGAACTGTATCATGTGCATTCCCTTTTGTCAATGGTTACAGTTGGACAGTTGGACAGTTGGGGACGGTACGTTTTTGTCCCCCTAATGCGCTATGATTTCGCTATATGCTTTTTAGAATAACAACAATTATTACTTTTTTTTGAAGCTTTCGCCGGAAAACGATCCAAAAAGAATAATTCAGTTCCGCAATGTCTGCAGAAACGAGTGTGGTCGTTTTCTTCTGTTTTCATACATCTCGGACATTTTTTCACTCTTGTACCTTTGTTATTTCTTCGATGCTTCTTCAGCAACGACATTCCAACTTACACCAAATTTATCAATAACAGCACCGTGGAAAACGCTATAAAAAGTTTCTGTTGGCGGTAATGTTATATTCCCGTCAACGCTAAGTGCACCAAAGATTTCTTTTGCTTCTTTTCCGGTTTTTACTGTTGCAGAGAGCTTGATGCTATCACCGGTAGTAACCGGTAAAGCCTCGTCTGCAAACCATACATTAGTGCCGTTGATAACCATTTCTCCGTGCATAACCCATTCTCTCAAAAGCTCCGGGGGTGTTTTTGAGCCTTCGGGCATATAGTCACCATACGGCAGGATTTTCGGATCTTCGCAAGTAAAGATACTGCGGTAAAAAGCGATAGCTTCTTTGCATTGTCCATTGAATGTAATATACGGTGTTATCATATCTTCCCCTCATTTCTAATTACAATTAAATATACCGTCTGACTTTTTTACAATATTCTTCATACTCATTTCCATAAGGGCAGCTCTGCTCATGAGTATGATAATTAATAATGCCAGTAGTATACCGCTTAATATTTCTTGCATATTTTCAACTTTCTCCCTCTCCTAATATACTTGCTCAACGAAATAATTATCTGTTGCATACTTGAACTCTTCAAGCACTCGATTTACCGCTTGCCTACTTATGTCGGCTTTTGGACACATGATTTCAAAAGCGTGATAACACCCTTCATAAACATCGACTTTTGCCGAAATCCCTGCATTTCTAAGGTTATCGAAGTAAGTTGCCGTTTCATTGTAGAACGGCTCAATATCACCTATAAACGTATATGCCGGAGGCAAGCCGGAATAATCTGTCTCTCTGGCAGGCGCAGCGTACTTTGGTACACTATCATTCCCAAACAATTCATTCAAATACATTTTCCATCCTAATTTGTTACTTTTTGAGTTCCAGATGGGAGCATTGTTCTTTTTTGCCGACTCGGTGTTCATTCTGTCATCAAGCATAGGATAAATCGGCATTTGGAATATAAGTTTTATCACATTCTCCATATGGTGATCCGGGAGTTTTTTCTCCCCCATATACGCTGGTAAAAACATCGATAAAATCTCTTGCACTTTTAGCGTCTGTTGCGCGTATAATATTCAAATCAACTTTCAATTTGATGTCTATATTTTTTTTATCAAATGACATAACCGATTCTTCTGAAAGAATCGAATACCCGCGCTGTTCAAGAAACTGTGACCATTGATCATAATTTTCGT